>NZ_KV811082.1:201127-201555 GCF_001812975.1 Rothia sp. HMSC073B08
AATTTGTGCCATGGTTTAGCGTCTTCGACCATAGCTTTTAACTACGACCAAAGACGCTAACCTATGGCACAAATCCGTAACCCATGACAGAATCTCCGGCTGCGCCAGGTAGGTGAGAGCTGGTTATGGGTTATGCCTTGCCTTTTCGTCGATAGGTTAGTGACTTTAATGCGGGTTAAAGACCCACGGTGAAGACACTAACCTATCGAAAACCTCTGTCTAAAAAGCAAACGGCCCCGGATGCGCCAGGTTGATGGGCGGGAGTCGGTTATGGTTTAGCTTTTTCGGTAATGGGTTAGTGACTTCAGGCTGGGGTTTTAACCATTACCAAAGACGCTAAGTCATGACCGAAATTGCTATGCCATGACCGAATTTCCACCTGTGTGGAGGTGGAGCCTCTGCAGAATTTGTGCCATGGTTTAGCGTCT
>NZ_KV811082.1:201655-202091 GCF_001812975.1 Rothia sp. HMSC073B08
TCGAAAACCTCGGTCTAAAAAGCAGGCGGCCCTGAACGTTCAAACATTCAGGGCCGCCTGCTGCGGTTATCTATGTATTGGGTCAGCTGGTTTACATGTCGGGCCAGTCGCGGTGCAACGAATACTCTGTGTCCCCGTCACCGTTATCATTGAGGTGCCAACGCTGACCGGTACGGATATCAGCCTTGCGCAGACGCGGGTTCGGATTATCCTTCTTACCCATCGTCGGATCGTTCTTGCAGCCCCAACGAGTGTCGTCATAGCTGCAGTCACCTGCTACGCGTCCCACATCAACCCACCACACACGCACCAGCAACGGATCACTGGTCGCCTGCGGAGTCACCATCATCATCTGCCACGGGCCACCATCCACACGGAAACGAGCCGTGTAGTGCACGGTCGCATACGCGTGGAAGTTACCCGAACGCTGGTAGGC
>NZ_KV811082.1:202191-202418 GCF_001812975.1 Rothia sp. HMSC073B08
TCTGCTTCAAGGCGGTAGGGGCCACCGTCATCGACGTAGAAGTTGACCTGGTCGCCCTTGTAGACGTTGGGGTCGCCTTCTGCCCTGCCAGTGCCTGCGGGGTTGTTGTAGGACTGGTGGAGGGTGGGCTTGCCCGGCTCTAGGGATTGGGCGGCTTCAATGATTTGCGCCATCATTTGTTCCCAGGTCGGGCCGTCGTTTGCCTTGGATTTAGTGTCTTGAACAGC
>NZ_KV811083.1:0-386 GCF_001812975.1 Rothia sp. HMSC073B08
CTCCAACCACACTCAACTCTGAAGAGCCGGATTGGGAACACGAACGCTTTTTCATGGAGACAACGTCCGTCTATGACTTGGCGTTGATGCTGTACCGCATGGAGCACGGCGGCAGCCACCTCAGGTAGCGCCCGGTTGTGGTGAGGAGTGACCGGTGGGCTGGAATGTTCGGCGTAGTTCGACTTTTCAGCCCGCCGGTGCCACCCCGGTTTTTCTTCCCTGCTTTCTGCGAGTTCTTTTGCCCAGCACCAGGCTTTACGGGGTGTCTTCTCCCCTAGTCTGGCTTTTCAGACTCTATCCGTTCAACTTCTTCACTCACTTCATCTACTCGCTCGCTTCACTCACCGTACAGTTTTTTGTAGATGGGATTATGATGTCTTCATTCT
>NZ_KV811083.1:486-918 GCF_001812975.1 Rothia sp. HMSC073B08
ACCCCGGCGGCACTCGCAACACCGACCCAGGCGGCACCTGAGCAACAGGCGCAACCAGCACAGGCTGCACCCGCTCAAGCAGACCCGAAACAGGCGACCCCCGCCTCCCCCGCTGCAGCTTTGGTTCAGGAGCAAGCAGACAAACAGCAGATTCCTGCGGCTCAAGGCGAGCAGACCAGTTCGCTACCGACTCTGCGCGTCACTAGCGGAGCACCTAAGAATTTATGCTGGAGGCACGGTGCATGTTGAGGGCACCGGCTTCACTCCCGAATTCTTGGCACACAATGAGCTACATAGCCTCATTATTGCGCCTAAGGGTTCCTCTACCTACGTGGGTCCTCACCAAGAGCCAACATACCAGGGACCGCGTTTTGACGTTCCGACGCCTGCCGCAGACGGGACTTTCAGCGCCGACTTGGAAGTATCCTCCAA
>NZ_KV811083.1:1018-1762 GCF_001812975.1 Rothia sp. HMSC073B08
GGCATGGAGTACGAAGTTATTTTGACCTACCGCCCGCTAGATGACGCACACCCCTATCAGTGGAATACTGAGGACCGTATTCGTACGGTGCTCCCTGTAACAAATGATTTTCCGGCATCTGTTCTGCCTTCTATTACCTATGATGTGAATTCTATTTCTGAGGAGCAGATTAATTCCGGAAAACCAATTGAAATCAATATGACGGGTTCGGGTTTTGACGGGATGAATAAGCTAAGTTTTACTCTCGTTGAATACGACCCGACTGCAAATGTTACCCATAAATATCTCAAGGAGCTGGGGTCTTTTGACCCTTCAGATTCTCCGTACTTTAAGCGCGTTTTTCATGGCCTAATTCCTAACGGTCATTTTCAGCATAAAATTACAATTCCTGCCGGTCTTTTGAAATCAGGCAAGGGTTATTATCTGTCGGTACAGGGAGATTCTCCTTCAGGCCCGATTGCTATGAGGCGTGCCTTCCCCTTCGTTCCTGTGGGCAAGAGCCCCATGAAAATGCCTTACCAGAGCAATACGTACCGCAATACTCTTCCGAAGGTTTCATTGTCTCCTCAGACGGTTGACCCGTACCATGAGGGGAAATATAAAGTCACTATTTCTAATATTTCCCCGGAAGTTGATTTGGGATACTATATTGGATCGATTAGTGTTTATAGTAAAACCGCTCAAAAAACTATTGCCAACCTCAGCGTTAATAGGGCTCTTCAGAGTTGAGTGTGGTTGGAGGCA
>NZ_KV811084.1:0-2746 GCF_001812975.1 Rothia sp. HMSC073B08
CCGGTCACCCACACTCAACTCGGAAGAGCCCCCAATCCCCGGTGTAGCCCCAAATGCGTTGCTGAACAGCCCACCGAGATTCACGCCAGAAAGCGCTACCCTCCTCCAAATCCAGAACCCATGGGTTAGCGCTCACCTCAGATTCATCCGACCCCGGCAGGCTACCGTTACGAGACTGCGGTGCGGCAGTCGGCAAGCCGGGAGACACCATACCGTGCGAACGCTGATACCTATACAGGAACGCCGCCGTCGAATAATTGTGCATGTTCATCTCCGGGTGGAAATTCCCATCCGCCCAACCGAACGTAATGCCCTTCTGACGAGCCCAAATATACGCGGCGTAATCCGGATCATCCGGAGCGATATCTCCATAAGGACTCGTCGCCGGAAGCTCCACCTTCGGCGAACCCGCAAGACGGTACAGCGCCACCGTCACATCGCGGCGCGTCATATCGCGTCCCTCACTCAAAGAAGAAAACTCAGGAAGAACCTGACGGCGCTTAAACCATGCCCAGGCGGCGTTGACCTCCTTATTCTTTGTAAACTGCAGCTGTAGATCCTTCGAAGTAAGCTGCTCAACCGACTCAACCGTACCGTCCTTGCCGGCAGTCACCTTTTCCAAGAAGAGCCTGTACGAGCCGTCATAATTCAGCGGCGCACCGGGGACGTTCAGCTTCTCATCCACCGTGCCGTCATGGATGCTCTCAGCAGCAATCTCCTGCACTAGCGCCTTCTGACCGGTCAGATGTCCCTGCTCATCAACATGTTGTACCGAGAAACGGTAAGAGACCCCAGGCTGCTTCTTCAAGCCGACGGCACGTACCTGAAGGATATTTTCCTCATCATAAGGGCTCACTGTTGTAGCCTTCAGAAACATCTCAGGGCTCGCCGATTCCTTATTAAGCGAACGTACCGGAATGAAATCTGCAACATCATTCAGCAACTCACCGGGGTACTTCTCATCCTCCGGACGGTCTTTACCGTAGAAACCAATCTTATAGACCTTACCCGGCTTAAGCGTGCCCCCAGGAATCGTAATAGACGTCTTAAAATGCTCATTCAGGAAATAAACGCGCTCTCCACTACGGGAAGCCGGGTACGGAATCCGAGTGGTGAATTCGGGTTCGCCTACAATCTTTCCGGTCTTCGGGTCGACTTCATAAAAGGCCAGAAGCGCCGGACCGTCCTTGCCCTCTCGACTACCGCTCGTAGTAATATGGAACCCCTCAAGCGTCAGAGTCGTATCCTTCCACGGGTCATCAATCGCGGGCACACTGAAAATGTACGTCGTCTCAGTCGGCTTAGGGTCCTGCACAACATTAATAGGTGCACGCGCCACAAAACGGAATTCGGACGGCCAAAAATCCTTCCGGTGGCCCTTCTTGTGGTACGTCAGAATGACGTCGAAAAGAGTGCCTTCTTTAGCCTCAATAATGTACGGCCCAATATTGAGGAAGAAGGTGTAGCTCCCGTCTGGGTTTTCTACCATCTGCTTCGGGTTGGGGTCACGGTCAAAGAGGTAGCCAAAGTAGGCATATCCGTCAATGCGGGCATACGCGGCTTTGAAGTACGAAGAACCGCGATCAACCAGAGAAAATTCGTAGAATTCGTAATTCTGGCGGAATTCAGCACTGAGCGGAGGCGTCGTCAGCGTTACGGTGCCGCCTTGAGAAATGTTGAGAGTCTCAGGAGAGACTTTAAACCCTTCCATTTCAGGATGGCGAGAATCATTCACTTCAGGATAGCGAGAATCATCCGCCTCCGGAAGCGAAGACGTGGATTCGTCAGCATCTTCTTGAGCTGCGGCGGGGGAGGCGGGGGTCGCCTGTGCCGGTTGTGCCTGCTGCTCAGGTGCTGCCTGGGTCGGTGTTGCGAGTGCCGCCGGGGTGATACCGGCAAGCGGGCTCAAACCCAGCAGTAGGGAAAGGCTGAGCACACGGGTGCTCGCCGGGTGGCGCGGGGTATCAGAATGGTGCGGGGCACCTCGTGGGGCGAAGAATGAAGACATCATAATCCCATCTACAAAATTTATACGGTGATTGAAGTGAGTGAGTAGATGAAGTGAGTGAAGAAGTTGAGCAGATATAGTCTGAAAAGCCAGGCTAGGGGAGAAGAAGCCCCGTAAATCCTGATGTCAGGCAAGAGAAGCCGCTGGGGAGGGGAGGAACAGAGGCTGCACCGGCGGGCTGAAAAGTCGAACTACGCCGAACATTCCAGCCCACCGGTCACTCCTCACCACGATCGGGCGCTACCTGAGGTGGCTACCGCCGTGCTCCATACGGTACAGCATCAACGCAAAATCACCAGAGGAAATGGAAGAATTATCAAAGCCCTCATAGGCGTATTCCCCGTCAACGCTGTAACCCCACATGCGGTGATCAACAGCCCACTGAGCCTCACGCCAGAAAGCGCTACCCTGACGAACCTTATGCTGCCAACCGCCAGCACTCCGAGGCGCATCCTGGTTACCCGGCAGCGAAGAAGAGGCCGGCGCCTTCGGCGTGACCTGACCCATCGCCTTCTGATACCTGTACAGGAAAGCCACCGTCGACGGGGTCGAAAGGGGCGCATCCGGGTGGAACTTGCCGTCCGCCCAACCGAAGGTAATACCCTTCTGACGAGCCCAAATGAACGCGGCGTAGTCCGGGTCGCTCGTTGCCACATCCGCATACGGGCTAAAAGCAGGTAGCTCAACCTTTGGGGAACCAGCCAATCGGTACAGCGCCACCGTCACATCGCGGCGCGT
>NZ_KV811084.1:2846-5612 GCF_001812975.1 Rothia sp. HMSC073B08
CCGTCACATCGCGGCGCGTCAGATTGCTATTCCAGGACATCGGCGAAGGACCAGGCAGAATCTCACGATCAGCAAACCAGCGTTCAGCAGCCTGCAACTCACCCTCACGCGTCAGCTTCAGAGGAATATCCTCGACAGCAAGCTGCTCCACCGACTCGCTGGCACCATCCTTACCGGGGGTGACCCTCTCCATAAACAGACGGTACGCACCCGAATAGCTCAGCTGCTGATCAATCGTCAGATTCAGCTCCACCCTGCCGTCCTTGATGAGGTCAGCCGGGATTGCCTGCTGGAACACCGTCTGACCGGTCAAATGACCCTGCTCATCAACATGCTGCACCGAGAGGCGGTACGATCCTTCACCCGGCGCAGAGAGCCCGGTAGCGCGTGCCGTAAACGAGTTCGTCTTCGCGTACGGGCTCAAACTTACCGACCCAAGGTGCAGTGCGGGCCCCGTGGACTCCTGATCGGGGGAATGCACCGGCAGGAACTCCGCAACATCATTCAGCATAGAACCCGGAGAATCTTCCATGCCGGGGTAAGGCACCCCGCCACCGTACACGCCCATGAAGTACAGTTTGCCCGGCTTCAACGTACCCGCCGGAATCGTCATCTCCGTGTTGAGGTAGTTGTTACGGAACGTGCCGTAGTTATCCTGCTGGTTAGTGAACTCCAGCGTGTGCGTGAACACGGGCTGACCCACCATCTTGCCTGTTGCCGGGTCAGCCTCATACAAGGCGAGAACCGGCTGTTCACCATCCCCCGCGAAGTTATTAGCCTGCGAGAGGACGTGCCAACCCTCAACCCTCAGCGTCGTATCCTTCCACGGGTTATCAATCGCAGACCGGCTGAAACGGTAGGTCGCGCGGGTAGGCTGCGCGTCCTGAACCACATCAATATGGGCGCGGATGTAAATACGATATATCGGACTCAACAAATCCAGCTCATTTACATCCGAGGGGTAGTACGACATGAACACGTCAAAGAGCTCGCCGTCCGCCGCCTCAACGTACTGCGGGGGAACCTCAAACGTGTAGGTGAGGCTACCGTCCGGGTTCTCACGCACCTGATGCTTCAAATCCTTGAGAAACCCGCCGTACTGGTCGAGAGGCGGATTATTATTACGCCAATCATGCACGTACACCGATCCACGTCGCACCAGAGCCAGCTCGTAGAAGGTGTACTTCTGACGGAATTCAGCGCTCAACGGGGAAGTCGTCACCGACACCGTGCCGCCCTGAGAAATATTGAGGGTTCCCGAATCGACCTTCAGCTGCACGTTTCCGGGGTTCACCGGGCGAACCGTATCAGCGGCAGGAGGCACCATCGGAAGCTGCGCGCTCACCGTGAACTTATGGCTACCGTACAAATACTCAGAATCCGAGAACGTTACCCGAACTTCTGCCGTCGAGCCCACGTGAGAGGGGTAGAACCCGTCATCATCCTGAACCTTATATTCGACTTCTACCGTACGGGTGCCGTCAGCATTGCGGGTTACCAGCTCGTCACGCTTATAGTAGTAGCTCGCTACATCGTTGACCGCGAAAGGCTTGGACTCACCAGAGGTAGCGTTATAAATCGCCACAGAGTCAATGTAGTACCCCAGGTCAACCTCGGGTGAAATATTAGAAATAGTCACCTTATAGACGCGGTCCTGACCGGGATCAAAGTTCGGGGAAGACACAGATACCTTCGGCAGGGTGTTCCTGAACGAATTATTCTGATACGCCATGTGTGCGGGGTTATTGCCCACCGGAACGAAGGGGAACTTACGCGACAGCTTATTCCACCCGTGGGTTTCCACACCGTAAACATCTAGGTAATACCCTTTGCCGGACTTCAAGACTCCCGCGGGGATCGTGATCTTCTTCTGGAAATAGCCGTTAGGAATCAGGCCCTTGAAAATGCGCTGATTCTCTTCCGTATCCGGCGCCTGGAACTCGCCCAAAGAAGCCACGCTGTAGGTCCTAATTGTTCCCTGCTCAGACAGCGTGAAACTCAAGGAACTGACATCCTGAAAACCGGTACCCGTCAACGTCACCTCAACCGGCTGACCTGAGGCAATCTGCTCCTCAGAAATAGCCGAAACATCATAAGTGATGGAGGGGAGCGCCGCCTTCGGGAGGTTGAATTCCACCGGTAGCGCCGTACGGACGCGGTCCTCAGTGTTCCACGCGTAAGGGTGCGCATCGTCTACGGGGCGGTAGGTGAGAATGACCTCGTACTCCAGGTTTGCCGGGAGGCTATTTGCCGGAACCGTCAGGTCGGCGCTGAAACTGCCGTCGGCAGCTGGTTTCGGGGCGTCAAAGACGAGGCCGCGGTGATCGACCTTTTGGTAGGGGTTGGTGTAGGTTGAAGAGCCCTTCGGGGCAATTGTGAGGCTACGCAGTTCGTGATGCGCCAAGAACTCGGGAGTGAAGCCGGTGCCCTCAACATGCACCGTGCCTCCAGCATAAATTCTTAGGTGCTCCGCTAGTGACGCGCAGAGTCGGTAGCGAACTGGTCTGCTCGCCCTGAGCCGCAGGAATCTGCTGGTTTTCTGTCTGGCGCTGGTTCAAAGCTGCAGCGGGGGAGGCGGGGGTCGCCTGTGCCGGTTGTGCCTGCTGCTCAGGTGCCGCCTTGGTCGGTGTTGCGAGTGCCGCCGGCGTGACGCCGACAAGCGGGCTCAAACCCAGCAGCAACGACAGGCTGAGCGCGCGGGCGCTCGCCGGGTGGCGCTGGGTATCGGAGTGGCGCGGGGCACCTCGTGGGGCGAAGAATGAAGAC
>NZ_KV811084.1:5712-6333 GCF_001812975.1 Rothia sp. HMSC073B08
ATCCCATCTACAAAATTTATACGGTGATTGAAACGAGTGAGTAGATGAAGTGAGTGAAAAAGTTGAGCGGATAAAGCGTGAAAAGAAAACCCTCAACAGGGGAGAAGAAGCGTTCTGGAGAAACGAATAGGAGGGGCGGTACCGGCGGGCTGAAAAGTCGAACTACGTCGAGCATCCCAGCCCACCGGTTACCCCTCACCACGACCGGGCTCTACATGAGGTGGCTACCGCCGTGCTCCAAGCGGTAGAGCATCAACGCCAAATCACCAGCGGAAACGTAAGAATAATCAAAGCCCTCATAAACGTGTTCCTTGTCAACGCCGTAATCCCACACGGCGTAACCCCACACGCGGTGATCAACAGCCCACTGAACCTCACTCCAGAAAGCGGTACCCTTAAGAGCCTTATGCCGCCAGCCACTATCGCTCTCCGGTAGCGACAAGTTACCCGGCACAGACGAGCTACGCGGCAACGAAGAAGAGGCCGGCGCCTTCGGCGTGACCTGACCCATCGCCTTCTGATACCTGTACAGGAAAGCCACCGTCGACGGGGCCGAAAGCTTCACCTCCGGGTGGAACTTACCATCAATCCAGCCGAAGGTAATACCCTTCTGACGAGCCC
>NZ_KV811084.1:6433-8825 GCF_001812975.1 Rothia sp. HMSC073B08
CCGTCACATCGCGGCGCGTCAGATTGCTATTCTTGGACTGCGGCGAAGGATCAGGCAGAATCTGACGCTCAGCAAACCAGCGTTCAGCCGCCTGCGACTCATCCTTATGCGTCAGATTCACGGGAATATCCTCGACAGCAAGCTGCTCCACCGACTCGCCGGCACCATCCTTACCGGGAGTGACCTTCTCCAAGACCAAGCGATACGCACCCGAATAGTTCAGCTGCTGAGCGATCGTCAGGTTCAGTTCCGCCCTGCCATCCTTGATGCGCTCAGAGGGGATCGCCCGCTGGAACACCGTCTGACCGGTCAAACGCCCCTGCTCATCAACATGCTGCACCGAGAGGCGGTACGATCCTTCACCCGGCGCATAGAGCTCGGTAGCGCGCACCGTAAACGAGTTCGTCTGCGCGTACGGGTTCAGCCTCACCGCCCCAAGATGCAACGCAGGATGCGCGGTTTCCTGATTGGGGGAACGTACCGGAAGGAACTCAGCAACATCATTCAGCATGGAACCCGGAGAACCTTCCATGCCGGGGGAAGGCAACCCGTCCCCATACATGCCAATAAAGTAGAGCTTGCCCGGCTTCAACGTACCCGCAGGAATCTTCAGCTCCGTGCTGAAGTAGTTATTGCGGAACCACCTGGAGCTAACCCCGGAGTACGTGTAGTCCACTTCCTGAGTGAACACAGGCTTACCCACCATCTTTCCCGTTGCAGGGTCAGCCTCATAGATGGCGACGACCGGCGACTCATTAGAAATCAGTTCACTAGCCTGGGAGAGGACATGGCGTCCCTCAACCCGCAGCGTCGTATCCTTCCACGGGTTATCGATAGCGGATTGACTGAAGGTGTAGGTCCCACGGGTCGGCTGCGTTTCCTGAACCACATCAATATGGGCGCGGGCATACAAACGGTTCGACCTACTCGAAGGTTCCGGCTCAAAATCATCCAACGGGTAGTACGACATCACCACATCGAAGAGCGTACCATTGGCAACCTCAAGGTACTGCGGGGGAACCTCAAACGTGTAGGTGAGGCTACCGTCCGGGTTCTCCCGCACCTGATGCTCCAAGTCCTTGAGCATCCCGCCGTACTCCTCGAGAGGCGGATAACTATGGTGCTCCTCATACACGTACACCGATCCGTGCTTCACCAGAGCCAGCTCGTAGAAAGCGTACTTCTGACGGAATTCAGCGCTCAACGGGGAAGTCGTCACCGACACCGTACCGCCCTGAGAAATATTGAGGGTCCCCGAATCAACCTTCAACTTAACATTCGCCGGGTTCTCCCAATCAACAGCATCAGCGGCAGGAGGGACCATCGGAAGCTGCGCGCTCACCGTGAACTTATGGCTACCGTACGAATACTTAGAGTCCGAGAACACCACACGCACTTCAGCCATCGAACCGCGAGAAGAAGGCCTATAGGAGGAATCACCGTGAACCTTATACTCAACCTCCACGGTCAGAGTGCCGTCAGCGTTGCGGGTTACCAGCTCGTCATGCTTATCGTACTGGCTCGCTACATCAGTCCTCGCAAAATATCCCTGCTCACCAGAGGTAGCGTTATAAATCGACACAGAGTCAAGGTAGTACCCCAGGTCCACCTCGGGTGAAATATTAGAAATAGTCACCTTATAGACGCGGTCCTGACCGGGATCAAAATTCTGCGCATCAACAGATACCTTCGGCAGGGTATTCCTGAACGAATTATTCTGATACGCCATGTGTGCGGGGTTATTGCCCACCGGAACGAAGGGGAACTTACGCGACAGCTTATTCCACCCGTGGGTTTCCACACCAGAAACACCCAGGGAATACCCCTTACCGGACTTCAGGACTCCCGCAGGGATAGTGACCTTCTTCTGGAAATAGCCGTTAGGAATCAGGCCTTTGAAAATGCGCTGATTCTCTTCCGTATCCGGTGCCTTCAGCTCACCAAGCGAAGCCACATTATCGTTCGTGACCTTTCCTTGCTCATCATGCTCGGACAAGGTGAATTTTACAGAGCTGACATCCTGAAAACCGGTACCCGTCAACGTCACCTCAACCGGCTGACCTGAGGCAATCTGCTCCTCAGAAATAGCCGAAACATCATAGGTGATGGAGGGGAGCACAGCCTTCGGGAGGTTGAGCTCCACCGGCAGCGCCGCACGGACGCGATCCTCAGTGTTCCACGCATAGGGGTGCGCATCATCTACAGGGCGGTAGGTGAGAATGACCTCGTACTCCAGGTTTGCCGGCAGGCTATTTGCCGGAACCGTCAGGTCAGCACTGAAATTGCCGTCAGCAGCCGGTTTCGGGGCGTCAAAGACAAGGCCTCGGTGATCAACCTTCTGGTAGGGGTTGGCGTAGGTCGAAGAGCCCTTCGGGGCAATTGTGAGGCTACG
>NZ_KV811084.1:8925-67348 GCF_001812975.1 Rothia sp. HMSC073B08
CTACGCAGCTCATTGTGTGCCAAGAACTCGGGGGACAGCCCGGTACCTTCCACGTGCACGGTACCGCCGTGGAGAATGTCGAGGGAGCCGCTGGTCACGCGTAGGGTCGGCAGGGACGCATCCTGCGTATCACCCTGCACGGGCGCGTTCTGTACGGGTGCGTTCTGCGCGGGGGCGTTCTGCGCGGGGGCGTTCTGCGCGGGGGAGGCGGGCGCCGGCTGGGCCGCCACCGGCGTCAAAGCCAGCAGCGGAGACAAACCCAAAACCAGGGAAGCACCCGCAACTTTTCGGCGCGTGCCACGAGCAGGCTTAAAGAAGGAGGACATCATTATCCAATCTGAATTTTCTGCATGAAAGAGGGCGAATGAGAAAAGAAGTTGAGAGGATAAATGAGTGACAGTCCACCGCACCAAACCCGCACGAATTCACATCGTAGAGGACCCGTAGCAGCGGCATGCTGAAGTGCAATCTCAGCCTACCAACCCGCGTCTTAAACATTCAATGAAAACACGAGAAAAACATGCCGATGAGAGTTATAAGACAAAAAATTCAAAAATTACGCCCATGTTTTATACAAAGCCCAAACCCCAAAAAGACCACACAATGGAGAGACAAAAATGGAAGCATCACCAGCGCTAAAAACGGCACCCAGCAGCGCCAGTACCAGAAAACGGGCACACAAAAAGGGGCGGCGAGAGAAAAACTCTCACCGCCCCTTCTATAGCCACTATCTTCAGATACTGTTCTCAGAGACTAACCCAAGCTAAAACGTGTAGGGTCAACCGCCTGGTTCACGGCACCTGCCGAATCCTAATCATCGATATAGGGGCTGTTGGGGATGGCGTCAAGCATGTCGAGCATTGACAGGACACGAGCCAGCTCCTCGCGGGTAGCAGTCTTGGTCGGACGGAAATCCTTGCTCTTATAGTGATAGCTCGTATCGATATTCACCGACGAGTGCAGCCACACCGACTCGGTGTAGAACGGGGCACCCGGCTTCATATCCTGCGGGGTAGTGGGACGGAACCAATAAGAACGACGACCGGGGGTAAGCATAAAGTAACGGTAGAAGAACGCAGCCATCGTAGCGCGGCTAGCCACCGCCTCCGGGTGCATCTTACCGTCAGACCAGCCGGAAGTCAGACCGTTCTGATACGCCCAAATATACGCCGGGTAACGCTCATCCTTCGGGGACAAATCCGGGAAAGGAGAACGCGCAGGAAGCTTCACCTTCGGCGAGCGGGCGCCTCGGTAGATTACATCCATCAGGTCGCCGCGGGTCACCGCACGCTTAGGGTAGAAGCAACGTTCCTTATCGAGCAGCAGAACCTTTACCTTACATGACCTGTAGATATCGGGAGCGTACTCGCCATCCATATCAATATCCACAATGAACGGTGCCCACGCGAACTCCGTGTCAATCTTGGGGCGAACTTCAAGAGTGCGCAGAATGGTGTACTGCTCACGGCGCGGACGAAGAGACAGGCGAACACCATAGTCTGCATTCGGGCCACCGGTGATCTCAGGATCAATGACGTGATGCCTAATGTAGACATCATTCTCGATGCGCTTCTTCGGCTCAAGAGAGAAGAAATAGAACTGGGTGAAGCCCTTCTTCTTGGTGTAGTAGCCGACCTCAATGTACGGGGTGTACAGGCCGCTATCAATCACGGCCTGCAGGCCGGTAATCTCGTAGCTGAGGTTGAAGCCGCTAATATCAAACGACGCCTCGGTAATCTTGAACGTCAGCGGGGTGGTCTTAACGTCCAAGGTGGCAGCCTGAGCGCCCTGCTCACCGGCGTGGTGTGCGCCCAACGCGCCGGCGACTGTTAGTGCTGCCGCACCCTTAATGAGGGCGCGACGAGAGGAAAAATTAGACATATCGTTGTCCCATCGATGTGTTTCTGAGTGGTTACTTCTACGCTAGCAAACCAATAACCGTTGGGTAAGCCTCTAGTCGTTTGCTGTACGTACGTGGCGTGACGTGTTTCCATGTGTGTTGAGTTGAAAATGTGAATGTTAGTGAGTGAAATACCCGCCACCAATGGCGAGACGTTTAACACTATAAACATTTTTACTCGCAAAAAGAAGGCGGATAGCTAGACACTAACCGCCTTCTCTGCTCATCAAAAGCTACCCCTAAAATGTGGGGAAATGTGGTTTTACAAGGGGTAATACAGATTTAAGCCACTAGAAAAAATAGTTAAAAAATTTTCAATATGATGCAAAAAATAAGCGGAAACAAATAGTTGGGCAACCTACTGCTCATGCACCAGCAGCGTCAAAACACCCGCCTTACGCGCCGTCGGCAGGGTGCACTCCACCGACCAGTCCTCGCTGACCGCCTCCAAAAATTCGGCAATACCCGCCGTGGAACCATCAATAGGACGAGCTGCCAAACCCGACTGAATCAGGTAGCGTGCAAACAGGCCGCGGTAATGCTTCGCCATGTGTGAGACGACCTTACGCGACCCATCAGCCGCCACACGCTCCACACGAACCGCCAGAGTCTGCGACGGGGGAGTCACCCACGACTTCGCGTAGGCTGCAGAACGGCAATCCAGAATCAGCTGGTCCCTCGCAGTCGCTTCCAGTGTGGTACCCAGCGCACCTTTCCAGAAGGAGGCGAGCGCACCCACCGATCCCAGCTTCACGCCCATCGAGAGGCGGTAGGCGGGGATTGCGTCTTCGGGGCGCAGAATACCCCACAGTGCCGAAGAAATCAGTAGCGACCAGTGCGCGGCATCGCGTTCGGCGGGGGAGAAGCTCGCATAATCCAGCGCCTCAAAGAGCACACCCGTGTAGGTGCGGATCGCGGGCTGTGCCGGTTCGGTGAGCAGGCGCGTATTGCGTTCCACCTCTGCTTCGAGGGAAGCACCCACCTTGAGCTCCGCCAGAGCATCGGGGCCCGAGCTAACTGCCGCCAGCTCCTCCAGGACGCTCTCACGCTCGGCGGTCAGCTCAGGGAACGAGAGGTCAGCGAAGCATACGGGCGCGTTGCCGGCGGGAGCGGGAGTTTTACCTTCGGAAGGGGGAAGAAGAATCAGCATCTCTCCAGTGTACCCGCGAGACGCAGTGTAGCTACGAGGCGCAGTGTAGTTGCGAGACGTCAGCGTGCCCGCGAGGTCGCTAGTGTACCCATGTGTACCCGCGAAGCGAACCCGGGAAATAGCCACATCCAAGGGTGTGCGTATAATGGGTTGGGTGAAACGGGCCGTCTGGGCAATCGCGAGGCACACGTGCTTCGAGGAAAGTCCGGGCTCCACAGCACAGGATGGTGGATAACATCCACTCGGGGTAACCCGCAGGCCAGTGCCACAGAAAGTAAACCGCCGCGGTTCGCCGCGGTAAGGGTGAAAGGGTGGTGTAAGAGACCACCAGCGGGCGCGGTGACGTGCCCGGCTAGGTAAACCCCATTCGGAGCAAGGTCAAACAGAATACGCCATGGTAGGGTAGTGCGCCCGATCCCCGTCAGCTTCCTTTACGGAGGTGGGGTGCGTATTCGGGTAGGCTGCTTGAGACGTGCGGCAACGTACGTTCTAGATAGATGATTGCCTCAAAATGCCCCTTCGGGTGGCGTTTTAGACAGAACCCGGCTCATAGGATGACCCGTTTCACGCTATCGTTAGCCGGTGGAAAATATCACCGGCTGATGGAAAACGAAGACCGCGAATGCGCTTTTAGAGTGCATTCGCGGTCTTCGTTTTAAACTTCTCGAAAGGTCTCTGACCTTCAGAAGAGCTCGTGATTAGTGGCCGAACGGATCCGGATCCACGCCGGGCGTCCATGAGTTACCGTCGACGGTCCAGCCTTCCTTCTTCACGACCTTCTTCATCTTGCCGGTCCACTTCTTGTTCAGACGGTTCACGTACAGCTTGCCGTCCAGGTGGTCGGTTTCGTGCTGCATGCAACGTGCAAACCAGCCGGTCGCCTCAAACTGGACGGGGTTGCCGTGCTCGTCAAGACCGTTCACGGTCACCCATTCGGCACGCTTGAGGGGGAAGCCGTAACCGGGGAAGGACAGGCAGCCCTCTTCCTCCTCGTACGGGTCCGGGTCAGCGGTAGAGATCTTGCCCAGGGTCAGTACCGGGTTGATGATGCAGCCGCGCGGGGGAACGCCGTCCTCATTCTCCATCTTGTAGGTGAAGATGCGCAGGCCCACACCAATCTGAGGTGCCGCCAGGCCCACACCGTTGGATGCGTCCATGGTTTCGTACATGTCAGCCACGAGCTCCTTGAGCTCATCATTAAACTCGGTGACGGGTGCCGCGGGGCGGTGCAGAACGGGGTTGCCGTGAATAACGATGGGGCGAATAGCCACGGAATTATCCTTTGCTTGTGTTGAACGGGAACTGTTGAACGGGAACTTGCCGGGTACACCGTGTGCGGGTGAACCGGATTGAGGGTAAGCGAAAGGGTCGTTACGGATAACCATAACGACCCTTTCCATCGGGGTGATCGACGGGGGTTGAACCCGCGACCTCCTGGACCACAACCAGGCGCTCTGCCAACTGAGCTACGACCACCATGTGCTTCGCTTGGTTTCCCTTGCGATATGCAACGGATACTACTGTACAGGAGATTCAGAAACCTGCCAAGTTGAAAAGCCGTGATGCTCGTTACATTCTGCGCTTACGCCTTGGATGCCTCAGCCGCCTCGCGTGCAGCACGCTCAGCCTCCACCTCACGCGCAATCTGCGCCGAAGCAATCGCATCCGGGCCCTGCGGCACAAAAATGGCGCGACGGTAATACTTCAACTCATCAATCGAGTCCTTGATATCACCCAGTGCGCGGTGGTTACCGGTCTTCGCCGGGGCACTATGACGAGCCGCCGGGTACCAGCGCGACGCTAGCTCCTTAATGGTCGACACATCAATCACACGGTAGTGAAGGTGCGCCATGACCTCGGGCATGTAGCGCTCCAAGAAGCGCTTATCCATGCCCACCGAGTTGCCGCCCAGCTGCGCCTTGCCCGCCACCGGAACATACTTCTTGATGTAGCGAAGCACCTGCTCCTGCGCGTAATCCATCGACACACCGTGCTCAATATCGGGCAGTAGACCCGACGCCTCATGCATCGAACGCACAAAGTCATTCATGTTCTCCAGCGCACCGGCAGGAGACTCATCACCGGGCTTAATGACGAACTCAACGCCAGAACCCAGAATGTTCAAATCGGCATCCGTGACCAGAACGCCCACCTCGACGAGAGCGTCGTTCTCCACGTCCAGGCCGGTCATCTCGCAGTCAATCCATACAATACGTTCACTAGAAATACTCACTCTCCCACTCTACCCCCAAACGCTGCCGGCCTGGCGGGTAGCACGTCACAAAAGGGGTACAAGAGGGCGCAAGAAAGGTACGAGCGGATGCGCAAACGGCGGCAGCGGGGGAGAACTGCGCCACTCTGCGTGCCCTTGAGGCGTGTCCACAAGCGTCTTCGCAACAGTGATTCTCGCAAGTGCATCCAAGGGCTCCGGTATGATAAAAACCAGAACGACGATGCAGACAGAAAGGGAGTTATGCGCGCACCAAAGGAGCTAGCACACCGGCTCACCACCCCCGGTGCACACGACGCACCTCTCTCACCCAAACTCTTGGACTACGTCAATAATCACCGTCTGCGCACGCTGATTATCGGCACCATCGGCTCCATCATGGTCACCCTCGGCTCCTACGCCGTCGGCTGGCTCGCCGACAGCTCCAGCTTCTGGCGCTACGACATTATTCGAGCCATCCGATTCGAAGCCGCATGGGTCATCACCGGCATTATCATGCTCGCCCTCGGCGCCATGATTATGTGCCGTGAATGGTTGCGCATCTACCAGAAAATGGGCGACTGGAACGAACCCAGCACCATGCGTTGGATGATTGCCGTCATCACCAGCTGGTCCCTGCCGCAGATTTTCGCGTTCACCATCTACAGCCGCGACATGTTCTCCTACTACGGTCAGGGCATGGTCATGGCGCACGGCCTCAACCCGTACAAGCATGGCGTTTCCGAAATCTCGAACTTCATGCAGAACGGTGCGGACCCCATGTGGGCGGAATCCCCGCCCCCGTACGGACCGGTCTCCCTCAAATTTGAAGAGTGGATTGTGCGCCTGGCGGGGGAGAACATCGACCTCTCCCTCTTCTACTTCCGCCTACTCTCCGTGCTCGCGGTCATCGGCATCCTCTTCTACGTGGCAAAACTCGCCAAGGCACACGGCTTCAACCAGGTCCGCGCTCTCTGGCAGATTGGCCCGAACCCGCTGTTCATCGCATCGTTCATTGCCAGCGGCCACAACGACTCGCTCATGACCATGTTCATGCTCGGAGGCCTCTACTACGCCAAGCGCTACCGCGACACCTGGTGGGGCGGCCCGCTCGGCGTGACCTTCGTAGCCCTCGGCGTTGCCGTCAAGCCGCTCGCCCTCGTGGTACTGCCCTTCGTGGGTCTGCTCTGGGCTGGTAAGAACGCCTCCTGGCCGCGCAAGTTTATCTTCTGGGCATTCTCCGGCGTGCTGCTGCTCGCCGAAATGGCGCTCATGGGCTGGGTGACCGGACTGGAATTCGGTTGGATTAAGGCACTGTCCACCACCGGCGGCCAGTACATCTGGTACACCCCCTTCGGCCTGGTCATCGGCGCCGCATCCCTGTTCATTCAGGGAGACGCCTTCGAGGTCATCCGCAAGCTCATCGAGACCGTCGGCAAGGGCATCGGCATGCTCGGCGCAGTAGCCATGGCATTCGTTGGACGCGACCGCAACATCGTGCGCCACGCCGGCCTCGCAATCCTGTTCATGCTCCTGTGCAGCCCCATGATTCAGCCCTGGTACCTGCTCTGGGCAATCCCGATGCTTGCCGCAACCGGCCTGCGCTCGCACTTCCAGCTCATGTGGTACTTCATCACCACGCTGTTCTTCATGGCGTATGGTGTGAGCGACCAGCTGAACGTCTCGCCCTACCTGCGCGATTTCAACCAGGACATGGGCCGACTCATCGCGACCGTCATCTGCTTGGGATACATCATCTACCTGGTCGCCCTCGACCTGGCAACCCGCCGCCTGGTGTACGTGAGCCTGCACCCCACGCAGATTCGCCGCACCACTATCCGCCTGTGGTGGCAGCTGTTCCCCGGCGCATCAAGCCGCCGTGCACGCCGCCGCGAGGTGAAGAAGGCAGAACGGGAAGCCGCCAAGGTAGGCTCCTAGCGCGAACTCCTAGTTCGCCAGCCTGGCTTAGCTCAGTGGAACAGCCCCCGCGTGAGAGGCGCGGTGCATGAGAAGCATAAATTCTCATGTACCCTAGAGGAAGGCCTCAGTAGCTCAGAGGATAGAGCAGGAGCCTTCTAATCTCTTGGTCGGGGGTTCGATTCCCTCCTGGGGCGCCACATGTAAAAACCGCCCCGCACCCTAAACTCAGGGTGCGGGGCGGTTTTCTTTATGCTTTTTGCGTGCGTGCCGGGAAGCTACTTCTTAGTCGGGGCTACTTCTTAGTGGGGTTCGTGTCCTTGCAAGAGTTGAGGACGCGCTCCATAACCTTCTTCTCATCCGCGGTGACCCACAGCTTGTACTTCGCCTTCACGTGCACCTGGCGTGCCACGTAGGTGCAGCGGTAGGCGGTGTTGCTTGGCAGCCAGTCGGCGGCGTCCGCATCGGACTTCTGCTGGTTTGCCGGGCCGTCTGCAGCGAGCAGGTTCTCCGGGTCGTTCGCCAGCTGGCGGCGCTGCTCTGCGGTCAAATCCTGTGCGCCGGTCTGCCATGCGTTCGAGAGAGCCACCACGTGGTCAATCTGCACCGCCGAGGAGGTCTTCTTGCCGCGCTTGAACTCGATGGTCTTGCCGGTGTACGGGTCGTTCAGAGTGCCGCTGATGACGGTGCATGCGTGGGTCCTGACCTTGAAACGAACATTGGTCAGGTCGCGGCGCAGAATGTCGTCGCGAGTGTTGCACTTGTTGCCGTCAACGTCATCCCAGGCGGGACCGAACTGATCACGAGAGTAGCCGGCCTTCGACGCGCGTTCCTTCACCTGCAGGGATGCCAGCTCGCTCTTCGCGGTTGCCAGATCCGGTGCGAGCGCAGTCGCGGGATCAACCGCCTTGTACGGGTTCTTGACCTCGGCGAGGGTTTCAGTTTGAACGTTGGTCTCTTCATCATCGGTGGCGGAGGTCGTCGTGTCCGAACCGAGTAGCCCGTCTACACCGTTCTTACTCACATAGACCAGACCAATAATCAGCACAATCACGGCAAACACAGCGAGCAGACCGTAAATGAGGCGCTTCTTCTGCGGGTCCATCGAATCGGGCAGCTTGGGCAGGTTGCGCTGCAGCTGCTGAAGTTCCTGCAGGGAGGACAGGTTGTTGTTCGCGGGCTTTTTGCTCACGGGTTCTCCAAGGCGGGTAGACGGGATGCGGCTGAGTGCACCGCATCATCAAGGATAGAGGGCGCGGGATAGAAATAGTTAACTTGAGGGTAAAAATAGCCGCCCCGACGCTGAGATACCTATCACGATGCCGGATGGGGCGTAGTCGTCATATTTCTGCAGGGAATGCGTTGCCCGCAGGCGATTTTTGAAAAAACGGGGTGAAAAGTTCAAAAACTCTATCCACAGGCGGTGCCCAAAACCGCAAAACGCGAGGTTATCCACAGAAGCGGTAACCACCGGGTGCAGGAGCGGGTCAGCCCTGGCAAGGTGAAGGAACCCACCCACTAGTTTCTAAGGAGAAACCATGAGCGACACCATCCTGATCCGCGGATTCACCGCCTCCGACCCGGCACTGAGCACCCTGCCCAACGGGGTGCCCGTCGTGAACTTTCGCCTCGCCAGTACCCCTCGCTGGCAGGATGCTACCGGCACCTGGAAAGAAGGCACCACCAACTGGTACACCGTGAAAGCCTACCGTCGCCTCGCCCAGAACATTGCCACCTCCATTGAGAAGGGGCAGCCGCTGGTCGTGAGTGGCCGCCAGCGCATTAGCCGCTGGAACCGCGAAGACGGCACGCAGGGCACCACGGTAGAAGTGGATGCCTTCGGCATCGGTCACGACCTGAACTACGGTACGAGCACCTTCGCCCGCACCGTGGAGAAGCGCACGGTCAACGAAGGCTCCCTGCAGGGCGCACCTCAGCAGGGTATGCCGGGTGCGCCGCAGCAGTACGCGCCGCCGCAGGAAGCACCTCAGTACGCACCCCAGCAGAACCCGGAGGCGCCGGGCATGACCGCTCCGGGCGCTCCGGTACAGGACGGCGCATCCCAGAGCGGGGGAGCGCAGAGTGACGAACCCCCCTTCTAAAAGTGCTCCCCGGATGCTTGCATAAACGCGGGCGCATTGGGATAATGGAGCATTGTGTTGACATCGGGCACGCCCCTGCCGCAGGGGGAAGAGCGACCAACGATGTCAACCTTCGGGCACCAATCCTGTCCGAAGCATCAAGTTTTCTGTCCCGCAGTGGGGCAGAGCAATCTGAGTCTATTTGACCTGCGGCAGATGACTCTGGAGATCTACAACTATGCAGACTCTTGACTTCCTCGACAAGAAGTCCCTCCGTGACGACGTCCCCGCATTCGGCCCCGGTGACACCCTGAACGTTCACGTTAAGATCGTTGAAGGTAAGAACCACCGTATCCAGGTCTTCAAGGGCTTCGTCGTTGGCCGCCAGGGTGCAGGCGTTCGCGAGACCTTCACCGTCCGCAAGGTTTCCTTCGGCGTTGGTGTTGAGCGTACCTTCCCCGTTCACTCTCCCTCCATCGAGAAGATCGAGGTTGTGACCCGCGGTGACGTCCGTCGTGCAAAGCTGTACTACATGCGCGACCGCCACGGTAAGGCTGCTCGTATCCGCGAGAAGCGCGAGTTCTAATCTTTATAGATACAGAATTCTGTTGCAAACCGCTCCCCAACCGCATTCCGCGGGAGAGGAGCGGTTTTTGCATATTCTGAGACCCCGCTTTGACCCCGCTTTCTGAGAACCTTGCCGCTCTCAGAAAATAAAAGCCCAAGAGCGCAAACACTCTCGATACAATAGCTAGGTACCGTTTCACTCGAGCTAGGTATCTCTCAAACGAAAGGCTCACTCCAGCATGGCAGACGACAAGAACACTGCGAACACCAGCCCCTTCCCTGAGGGATACCAGCCTCAAAGCCGCCGCGAGCGCCGGGAAATGGAAGAATACTTCGCGCGCCTCGCCGCCGAAAAGGCAGCAGCTGAGAAGGCTGCTGCCGAGCAGAGTGCCGCAGAGAATGCGGGCACAGAGAAGGCGGCCCCCTGGGTGGCATCCGCGGGCGCTACTGAGGCGACCGAAAGCGATACCAAGGGTGCATCTGAGCGTGATCACGAGGTGGTAGCTAGTGCCGAGGCGAGCACCGCCTCCGCAGATGCCGCCGTTGCGACTTCTTCCGCTGCGAAGAACACTAAGCGCGAAGAAACCACCGACGAGGAGAGTGCCGCAGACGTGGAAACCACCAAGGACTTCTCCGAAATGACCCCCAAGGAACGCCGCAAGGCAAAGCGCGCCGAACAGGCAGAGCTGACCTACTCCCAGGCGCAGGAAGAAGGCCGCCTCGGCGAATGGCTCTGGGTGCAGGCACGTGAGGGCGGTACCGTCATCCTCTACGCGCTGGTCATCGCATTCCTGGTCAAGACTTTCCTGCTGCGCGGCTTCTACATTCCTTCCGGCTCCATGGAGCAGACCCTGCAGGTCAACGACCGTGTGTTCATTAACGTGGCGGGCTCCTACTTTAGCGAGCCTAAGCGCGGCGACGTCATCGTCTTCAAGGACTCTCAGGGCTGGATTCCCTCCACCCAGAAGACCAGTAGCCCGCTCAAGGACGCCCTGTCCTTCGCGGGTATTCTGCCGGATACCTCCTCGAACTTCCTGGTCAAGCGCGTTATCGGTACTCCCGGTGACGTGGTCGAGAGCGACGGCAACGGCAAAATCAAGGTCAACGGTGTAGAAATTACCGAACCGTACCTGTACCCGGGCAACCCGCCCTCGGAGATGCCCTTCAAGGTGACCGTGCCCGCCGGCAAGTACTTCGTCATGGGTGACCACCGCAGCAACTCCGCCGACTCCCGCTACCACATTAGCGACGGCACCGCGTTCATCTCCAAGGATGACGTGCAGGGTAACGTTTTCGTTGTGGCGTGGCCGCTGAACCACTTCGGTCTGCTGCAGGATCAGAGCTCGGTGTTCTCCTCGATTCCCGCACCGACCTCCACCCCGAGCGAATAAGCGAGCGTGGCAATGATGGTGAGCGCCCAGAAGAGCGCAACGAAACCCGCTCAAGCTAAGCCCGCGAAAGCAACCCCGCCCGCCGCTGACCTCGAGTATGAGCAGCAGCTCTTCGCCTCCGGTGTCCGCACGGTTGCCGGAATCGATGAGGTAGGCCGCGGCTCCATGGCGGGCCCGGTCACCGTGGGCGTCGCAATCCTCACCCCGGACGCCACCCTCGAGGTGGGCGGGCTGATCGACTCCAAGGCGCTCTCACCGGCACGCCGCGAATCCATGGTTCCCGAAATCCGCCAGTGGTGCGCCGTGGCGGTCGGGCACGTGGAACCGGCTGATATTGATCGGCTCGGCATGACCCTCTCGCTGAGGCTTGCCGCCCAGCGTGCGCTCGCCGAGCTGGCGCGCCGCGGATACCGTGCCGACGCCGCCCTGCTGGACGGTAAGCACGACTGGTTCACCCCTCCGCAGGAGGACCTGTTCAGTGCGCTGGCACCGGACCCGGCGCAGGCACACTACAACGAACTGCTCGCCCAAGCGTGGGAAGGCGCAGGCGGTGCAGATGAGCCCGCGCAGATGCCGGTGACCATGGTCATTAAGGGTGACTACAAGTGTGCCTCCATCGCCGCCGCATCGGTGGTTGCGAAGGTGGAACGTGACGAGCTGATGGTTCAGCTGGATACCCGCTACCCGGGGTACGGCTGGGCAAAGAACAAGGGCTACGGATCTGCCGCTCACCGCGAGGCGATTAGCGTGCAGGGCCCCAGCCCGCAGCATCGACTGTCATGGTCGCTTCCGGCGACCGCCGAGCAGATTGAGGCCGCTGCGGCACAGCGCGGCTAGGGCGTGTGGTATTCCTGAAAACCGCGCCTCGGAAGCCTGCGAAAGCCTAACGTGCCACCGCTGAATCAGTACTAAAAAAGTCCAGGAAAGGAAGAGTAGTGAGCGCAGAAGACCTCGAAAACTACGAGACCGACGCCCAAATGGCACTCTACCGCGAATACAAAGACGTCATGTCGCTCTTTAGCTACGCGGTAGAAACCGACCGACGCTTCTACCTGGCGAACCAGGTGGACGTCACCCCGCACGTGCAGGACGGCACCCTCTACTTTGAGGTGAGCATGAGCGACGTGTGGGTGTGGGATGTATTCCGCTCCAACCGCTTTGTGAAGAAGGTGCACGCCTACTCGGTGCGTGACGTGAACGTGGAGGAGCGCCTGCCCAACCAGGAGTTCACCGTGCCGGAAATGCCGGACTTTAACGCCTAGCGCACGCCCGATTTACCGCCTTGCCGGGGGGTAACCGCGGGTAGGCGCGCCGGTGCCGGGCGGCAGAGCTGGGTGTTGAAACCGCGTGATAAACCCGCGCGAATATGACGCGTCGAATCGGCACCCGAGCGGCATTTTTGAAAAAAATACCCCAAAATTTCAAATAACCGACTGTGGATAACCTCTAATTCCTTCTGGAAGCCGAGGTTATCCACAGTTTTTCGTTAACCGCCTTCGGGCACGCGCGCGGCGGGCACAGTAGAAGCACTACCGCTATCTACCGGGGGAGAGACCCATGACAACAGCCCGAATAACAGCCCGCGCCGCAACCCGAAGCGCACCCAACAGACCTCTGCTCCAGAGCACCCAGCCTCCGCGAACCCAGCTCCAGCGAACCCCGCCCCGCGCCCACAGCGTCGGCAGGTGGGGCGAGGAGCTGACCGCCCGCATCCTGGAAGCGAACGGCTACCGCATCCTGGAGAGGAATTGGCGACCGCCCGCCGGACTGGAACACGAACAGATCCGCGGTGAGCTCGACCTGATCGCCATTGACCCCGAGGACGAACTGGTTTTCGTTGAGGTCAAGACCCGCAGCAGCGAAGACTTCGGGCACCCGTTCGCGTCCATTGACCGCGATAAGGCGCGCCGCACGCGCTCGCTGGCGATTCTCTGGTGCAGGCTACGCGAGAACCTGGATTTTCCACGCTTTCGCATTGACGCAATTGCGGTGACCGGAACCTGCGAAACCTTCACCTTCGAGCATCTGAAGGCGGTGGCGTAATGGGATTCGCACGCACCTATTCCGTGGCGCTGGTTGGCTTGCGCGGGCATATTGTTGACGTCGAGGCTGACATCTCGCAGGGCCTGCCCGGCTTCGTTCTGCTGGGTCTGCCCGATACCGCCCTCAACGAGTCTAAAGAGCGTGTGCGCTCCGCGGCGAAGAACACCGGCATCACCCTCACTCAGCACCGGCTCACCGTGAACCTGACCCCCGCGACCCTGCCCAAACGCGGCTCGGCGTTCGACCTAGCCATTGTGGTTGCGGCGCTGCAGGCGGAGAAGAAACTGCACCCCAGCGGTGATAGCGTCTTCCTGGGCGAGCTGGGACTGGACGGAACGCTACGCCCCGTGCCGGGCATCCTGCCTGCGGTCAAAGCCGCCGTGGACGCCGGACACCACCGCGTGATTGTGCCCGCCGAAAATGCTGAGGAGGCGGCACTGATTCCCGGTGCGCAGGTGAGCGGTTTCCGCTGCCTGGCGGAGGTTTTTGCCGCTCTCGGTGCCGAGAGTCAGAAGCTGACATACCCGCCCGCCCCGCAGACGGAGGCGAGCGCGCCGGCGGCGAAACCGGCTGAAATCCCTTCGGATATGAGCGATGTTGCCGGTCAGTCGCAGGGGCGTTTCGCCCTGGAAATTGCCGCCGCGGGCGGCCACCACATGCTGTTGACCGGCCCGCCCGGTTCGGGCAAAACCATGCTGGCGGAGCGCCTGCCGAGCATCCTGCCGACCCTCGACAATGACGCCGCGATGGAGGTGACCGCGATTCGTTCCCTCTGCTCGGCGGGGGAGCACCTGAGCGAGCTGGTGCGTCAGCCGCCGTTTGAGGCGCCGCATCATAGCGCCTCCGCGCCGGCGATTCTGGGTGGCGGCAGCGGCATTCCCCGCCCCGGCTGTGTGTCTAAAGCGCACCGCGGCGTGCTCTTTCTGGACGAGGCACCCGAGTTCAAACGCACTGTGCTGGATTCGCTGCGCCAGCCCCTGGAGTCGGGGACCGTGACCCTGGATCGTTCAAGTGCGTCGGCGACCTATCCGGCGCGTTTTCAGCTGATTCTGGCGGCGAACCCGTGCCCCTGCGGCATGAATGTGGGCACCGGTACGGAGTGCACGTGTGCCCCGCGGGAGCGTCGCGCCTATTTTGGGCGGCTGTCCGGCCCGCTGGTGGACCGTATTGATGTGAATGTGACGGTTCCGAAGGTGTCGTCCACGGAGCTTGCGGGCGGTCAGGTGAACGAGAGCTCCGCGCAGATTCGCGAGCGCGTCATGGCGGCGCGGCAGGCTCAGCGGGTGCGCCTGGAGCCGTACGGGTTGAAGACGAATGCGGAGATGAACGGCAAGATTCTGCGCGGCCCGCTACGTTTGGATGCGAAGCTCACCGGCGAGCTGAACGCCGCCGTGGACCGCGGAACGCTGACGGCGCGCGGCTACGACCGAGTGTTGCGTATCGCCTGGACCCTCGCCGATTTGGAGGGCGCCGCCTACCCGAGCCGGGAGCACCTGGATGTGGCGCTTTTTCTGCGGCAGCAGGGGCAGCTGACATAGCGTGCCGGTTTATAGAAGGAATCACTCACGAGAGGAGAAGAACATCATGGGTGAGAAGAAGCTCAGAAAACGAGCTGAAGAGGCCGAATTGAAAGAAAATGGGCTGAGAGAAACAGCGCCGGAAGAGCATGTGCCGGAAGAGCGCGCGGCGGAGGATTTTGTTCAGGAGGAACTGCAGATTCGCCTGCCAGGCCGCACCCTGGATGCGCACGCCCTGGTGCGTGAGAGGGTGGCGCATATTCTGTCGCTGGGGCAGGAACCCTCGCCGAGCCCCTATAATGCGGCGCGGTTGCCGGGGTTCCTCGCTTCCTACCTGAACCCGGTGTACTTAGAAGAGATGAGCCGGGAAGAACAGCCGAGGGAGGAACAGCCGGGGGAGGAGCTACAGGGTGAGCACCCCGACCCCGCGGCGGGCACATCCTCCAGCAGTTCTGACCCCGCACCCCTGTTCAATCCCGCCCTCAGCGCGGAGCAGCTTGAGGCGGCGTGCCGCGAGTACATCCGCTGCTGCACCGCCCAGCTGATGCGCTACGCCGAACCCGCAGATGAGCTCGTGGTCGAATCCCTCACCACCCTGGGAGCGCCGCTGACCCTGCACTACCTGCTGACCGGGCACATCCCGGATGAGCACACCTGGGAGCACGGCGAACCGGATACGCAGCTCAGCGATTTTCTGCACTCGGTGGGTGCGCCCGCGGCGGGGGAGTCCGCCCTGTTTTCCAGTGCGAATGGCTACTACACGCCGGGTGAGCATCAGATGAGCCGCGATAAGTTCAGCAAGGGGCTCGCAACCCGCCGCCTGCGCTGGAACCGCCGCATGGAACGCACCCTGAACGCGGAGGCGCACATGGCGGCAACCTGCGGGGCGTGGCTGGTCACTCCCGCCGATCCGCTGTGGCCGCCGCAGCTGAACGATTTGGGGCCTGCTCGACCGTACGGGCTGTGGTGCCGAGGCGATTCGCGGCACCTGCTGGATGTGGCGTCTGCCCCGAGCGTGGCGCTGGTTGGTTCGCGTGACCCGAGCATCTACGGTACAGAGGCGACGACCCACCTTGCCGCCGAGCTGGCGCGCCGCGGGTACACTGTGATTTCTGGCGGTGCGATGGGTATTGATATTGCGGCGCATCGGGCGGCGCTGACCCAGCAGGGTAGTGACCTGCCGACCATCGCCTTCATGGCGGGTGGGCTGGACCGGCTGTACCCGGCGCAGAACTCGGATGCGCTGAACATGATTGTTGACCGCGGGCTCATCATGAGCGAGGTGAGCGTGGGCAACACCCCGACGCGTTGGCGTTTTCTGGAGCGTAACCGCCTGATTGCGGCGTTGGCGCGGCACACCATTGTGGTGGAGGCGCGCTGGCGTTCCGGTGCCCTGAATACGGCTCGTCACGCGATGGAGATTGGGCGTACCCTCTGGGCGGTTCCAGGGCAGATTAATTCGCCGAACTCGGTGGGCACGAACCGTCTGCTACGCGATGGACTAGCGCAAACACTCACCGAGGCTGCCGACATCCTCGAGTACGATGCCGCCGCGGGTTTCGAGCTGGGCACCGAGCACGAGAGCGAATGGGATCAGGTTGCTTCCTCCAGCGCGCTGGATGAGCTGACCGAACGACAGGGTAGGGTGTGGGACGATTTGAGCCCGCGCTCCTACCGCGGCGTGGATGAGATTGCCGCAGCTCTCGGGTTGAGCGCTCGCGACGTGATGGCTGACCTGTTCCACCTGGGTCGCTGCGGTCTGGCGGAGAGCAGTGGAACGAGCTGGAGGAAGGTCCGCCCGGCTGTCGCGGCGTAGAAGAGCCCCCGCTGAGCACCTCGCTGAAAACCCCGGCTGAACGCCTGTAGTGAACGCCCCTGCTGAACGCCCGTAGTGAACATCCCGGCAGTAGCGGGTTGCGGCGGCCGGTCATAACAAGGCAGCACGTGGAGAGCGTGGAACCTCTCTACAATTGGGGTAGGCTTGCGCGTACTGGCGCGGAGCCTACCCCCGCCGCGCTATCAGCAGATACGCCGGGGGCAGAAATACAACGTCGAGAAGCATCAACGCCGCCAGAGCCAGGAGCCAGAAACCCGAAAGGAGGGACGCATGACCCCCGCCCGCCAGCACGAAAACCGAGCTGAAAGCCGGGAAGAATACCGGGACGAGGCTCCCTCCACGACCCTGCCGGTGACCTACACCCGTAGCCTTGCGGACAATCATCCCGAAACCCAAGCTGAGGGTTCAGGCTCCGCCCTACCCGGCTCTGTTCTACCCGATTCTGCACTGGGTGTTTCCGGCGAGGTGTTCCGCCCCGTCCTGGACCGTTTTGAGCGTTTTCTGCGCTATGAGAAGCACCGTTCCGAAGAGACGATCCGCTCGTATATCTCCGATTTGGAGGGCTTCTTTGGCTACATGGCTCGCCGCGGCGTGCGGCATCTGGACAGCATTGATGCGTCCCTGATTCGTGAGTGGTTGGGTTCACTACATCTGCGGCAGGCGGCTCGTTCTACGGTGGCGCGCCGCGGTTCGACCCTGCGAACGTTCTTCACCTGGGCTCAGGAAGAGGAGCTGGTGCACGCCAACCCCACCCGCGGTATGCGCACCCCCAAGCGGGAGAATCACCTGCCGCCGGTGCTGAGCCGTGAGCAGATGAACCAGCTGCTGACTACCCTGCAGGAGCGTCGGGCGCAGGATCCTCGGGATGCGCGCCTGCTGCGCCTGGAAGCCGTGGTTGAGGTTCTGTACGCCTCGGGCATGCGTATTTCTGAGCTGACCGGCCTGGATTTGCAGAGCGTGGACCGGGCGAATAAGACGGTGCGCGTGCTGGGTAAGGGCAATAAGGAGCGCGTGGTGCCGCTGGGTACCCCGGCGCTTAAGGCGTTGAATCGTTGGGTGTCCTATGGTCGTCCGCAGTGGATTCCGGAGGGTGCGCAGGGCGTGACGGCGCTGTTTATTGGCCCTCGGGGCGGGCGTGCGAATACCCGCCAGATTCGTGAGGACCTGACCCGCCTGCTGCGCACGGTGGAGAACACTCAGGCGTCGGGCGCGCACGTTTTGCGTCATTCGGCGGCAACTCACCTGGTCGATGGTGGCGCCGATATTCGTTCGGTGCAGGAGCTGCTGGGTCATTCGTCGTTGGCGACCACGCAGATTTACACGCACGTGTCGATGAAGCGTCTGGCGGAGACGTACGCGCGGGCGCATCCGCGAGCATAGGGACGGCAACCCGAAAATTAGCTGTCTCTCTATTTGAACCTTGCCCGTTCGGGTTGTACGAATGGACGAGTTCAATCTAAGCTATACACTGTTCAATGTCTGCCTAAGCTCCCGGTGTACCCCAAAAATCTTGCACCGCGATGTTTAGATAAAGCGGCTGAACAAGGTAGCATAGGTAACAGACTAACCGTGGTCTCCGTCTCTATAACGGCACCGCGTACGAGTACTAAAAACCAGAAAGGTCGCACCGCATGCGCGCACTCGTTTGCCCCGGACAGGGCTCCCAGAAGAAGGGCTTCCTGAGCCCCTGGCTCGAGATTGAAGGTGTGCGTGAGCACCTGGAACGACTCTCCGAAGCGGCAGGCATCGACCTGATTCACTACGGCACCGAAGCCGAAGAAGAAACCATCAAGGACACCGCAATCGCCCAGCCCCTCATCGTGGCTGCAGGCATCGTCACCGGTCACCTCGCACTGCGCGAACTCGACGGTGAAGAGCTCATCTTCGCGGGCCACTCCGTCGGCGAAATCACCGCAGCAGCCCTCGCGGGCGTACTCAGCGACGAAGACGCAATGCGTTTCGTGCGCGTGCGCGCCAACGGCATGGCGGAGGCGGCAGCCGCCTCCCCGACCGGCATGGCTGCAGTACTCGGCGGCGTTGAAGAAAACGTCCGCGAAGCCATCGACGCAGCAGGTCTCGTCGCAGCAAACTCCAACGGCGGCGGCCAGATTGTAGCCGCAGGCCCCATCCCCGCCATCGAAGCATTCGCCGCGAACCCGCCCGCACGCGCTCGCGTCATCCCCCTGAAGGTCGCTGGCGCATTCCACACCGAGGCAATGGCACCCGCCGTGCCCGCACTGGAAGAGTTCGCCGCGTCCCTGCAGGTCTCCGACCCGACCTCCGCACTGCTGACCAACCGCGACGGTTCCGCCGTGGCATCCGGTGAAGAGTTCGTCGAGACCCTCGTCTCCCAGGTCACCAGCCCCGTCCGCTGGGACCTGTGCATGGCAACCCTGCTCGAGCGTGAGGTCGCCGGCATTATCGAGGTCGCCCCCGCAGGCACTCTGGTCGGCCTGGCAAAGCGCGCGATGCGCGGCGTGCCCGGCACCTCCATCAACACTCCCGAGGACCTCGCCTCGCTGAAGGGCTAAACACCGGGGGAGAGCACCCCGCCCTCCCCGCACTGGGAACCCTTCACACTAGACATGCACTTTAGACCTGCGAGGCACACAGTGTCTTGCGAGCATCAGCACTAAGGATTGAATACGTGACTACCCTCAAGCAGTACGAAATCAACCGCTACTCCCGCATCCTCGGTTACGGCGCAGCCCGCGGCGAGGTCATCGTCCCCAACGACGACATCGTTGAGGCAATCGACTCCTCCGACGAGTGGATCAAGCAGCGCACCGGTATCGCAACCCGCCACCGCGCCAGCGAAAACCAGTCGGTAGCAGACCTTGCCATCGGTGCCGCCAAGGATGCTCTCGAAGCATCCGGTGTAGCCGGTGAGGACATTGAGGCGGTCATCATTTCGACCATTTCGCACCCCTACGCAACCCCCTCCCTGGCAACCCTGGTCGCCGACGCAATCGGCTCCAAGTGCCCCGCATACGACATCTCCGCAGCGTGTGCAGGTTTCTGCTACGGTATCGCCCAGGCAGACGCCCTCGTCCGCGCGGGTACCGCAAAGCACGTGCTGGTCATCGGCGTTGAGAAGCTCTCCGACTTCATCGACAACACCGAACGCACCATCTCCTTCCTGCTCGGCGACGGCGCAGGCGCAGCAGTCGTAGGCGTCTCCGACGAACCCGGCATTGCCCCGACCGTATGGGGTTCGGACGGTTCCCGCTGGGGCACCGTCGGCATGACCCACTCCCTGCTGGACATCCGCAACCGCGACTTCGTCGCAAACCCCGTCGAAGAAGGCGAAAAGATTTGGCCCACCCTGCGTCAGGACGGCCCCTCCGTCTTCCGCTGGGCAGTATGGGAAATGGCGAAGGTCGCCAAGCAGGCACTCGAAACCGCCGGCATTACCCCCGACGAGCTCGGCGCGCTCATTCCGCACCAGGCAAACGCCCGCATCATTGACCAGATGGTCAAGACCCTCAAACTTCCCGACACGGTGGCAGTGGCACGCGACATCGTCGATGCCGGTAACACCTCCGCCGCATCGGTCCCCCTCGCCGCGCACCGCCTGCTCAAGGAGAACCCGGAACTCTCCGGCAAGCTCGCCCTGCAGATTGGTTTCGGTGCCGGCCTGGCATTCGCAGCTCAGGTAGTCGTCCTTCCCTAAGGAAAACCACCAGAGCCCGATGCTCCCCGCCCCTCACGACCGGCACAGCGCCGGTGCGCGAGAAAGAAAAGAAAGCGGGAAAGCATCCCCACAAACTCCGAGTTGACGCATGCGTACACCACGCAGACACGATAAACTCGGTAATGCACGCGTACCCCCACCCGGCGGGTGCGATGACCATCGAAAAAACAAAGGAGCCCCTGAATGGCTAACAAGGAAGAGATCCTCGCAGGTCTGGCAGAAATCGTTAACGAAGAGACCGGCGTTGAGGTTGAGGACGTTCAGCTGGACAAGTCCTTCACCGAGGACCTGGACATCGACTCCATCTCGATGATGACCATCGTCGTGAACGCTGAGGAGAAGTTCGAGGTGACCATCCCGGACGAAGAGGTCAAGAACCTCAAGACCGTTGGCGACGCAGTCGAGTTCATCGCGAACGCTGCCTAAGCTATAACCAATAACGAGGCGGCGCGGGCTCTCACCGGCCCGCGCCGCATCGCTATTCACTCAGCTTTCAATCCAACACACCCCGGGAACACACAGCGGAATCCACAGTGCGGACCCCGCACGGAACACGCAGTGCGGAATACGCAGCGCGCAACGACAGCGCCTCTACCGCCTGAAAACGTGCACCGCTTACCCCCGGGCCCTACAGGTTTTTATCCACACACCACCGGATAAACCACCAAATCGACCACCGAAGAGAAAGTGCCACAATGTCTCGAAAAGTGCTGGTGACCGGCCTCGGCGCGACCACCCCCATTGGCGGCGACGTCCCCACCACCTGGGAAAACGCAACCAAGGGCGTATCTGGTGTATCCACCCTCGACCACCCCTGGGTCAAGGAATACGACCTGCCCGTATACATTGCAGGCCAGCTCGCTGTGCCCGCCCTCGAATCCGGCCGCCTCACCAAGGTAGAAGCAAAGCGCCTGGATCCCTCGGGCCAGCTCGCCCTCATCGCCGCACGCGAAGCATGGGAAGACGCAGGATTCTCCGGCCCCGACGCCGAATCCGCAGAAGAAGTCGACCCCGAACGCACCGGCGTAGCCTTCGGCACCGGTATCGGCGGCGTGTGGACCCTTCTCGACGCATGGGACACCCTCCGCGAAAAGGGCCCCCGCCGCGTCCTCCCTATGACCGTTCCCATGCTCATGCCCAACGGCAACGCAGCAGCCGTCTCCATGAACCTCAAGGCACGCGCCGCAGCACAGACCGTCGTCTCCGCATGCGCATCCTCCACCGAAGCCATGCAGCTCGGTGCTGAAATGATCCGCAGCGGCAAGGCAGACGTCGTTATCGTCGGCGGTGCCGAAGCAGCAATCCACCCGCTTCCCATGGCAGCATTCGCCAAGATGCAGGCACTCTCCTCCCGCAGCGACGAACCCGAAAAGGCATCCCGCCCCTACGACGTCGACCGCGACGGCTTCGTCATGGGTGAAGGCGCAGCAGCCCTCATCCTCGAATCCGAAGAGCACGCCAAGGCACGCGGCGCACGCGTCTACGCGGAACTGGCAGGCACCGGCGTATCCGCCGACTCCTACCACATCACCGCACCGGACCCCGCAGCACTCGGCGCAACCCGCGCACTGCGCGAAGCCCTCGAAGACGGCAACATCGACCCGAAGACCGTCGTGCACATCAACGCGCACGCCACCAGCACCCCCGCCGGTGACCTGCCCGAAGCAACCGCAATGCACGAAACCTTCGGTGAGCACACCAAGAACATTGCCGTCTCCGCAACCAAGTCCATGACCGGCCACCTGCTCGGCGGCGCGGGCGCACTCGAAGCCGTACTCACCGTACTGGCTCTGCACCACCGCACCGCACCCTGCACCATCAACCTGGACAACAAGGACCCCCAGATTGACCTGGACGTGGTGACCGAGGCACGCGAGCTGCCCGCCGGTGAGATTGTGGCACTGTCGAACTCCTTCGGTTTCGGCGGCCACAACGCAGTTGTAGCATTCCGCTCCGTAGAGGGCTAAAAACTCTTCGACAGCCTCATAGGAAGGGCACGTCGGACAATGCTTGCGGGGGAGTGCCCCCTCTGCGGCGCTGGGGCGCCTTGAGGACGGAGCCCCCGCCACGCATTCCCGACCGCGCCCTCACCGATTTTGATACGTACAGGGTCGCCTGTGATAGTTAGCTATCGCGGGCGACCCTGTTTCCGTGGGTTAGTTGTTTTGAGAAGACGACCAGAACACACGAAGCGGGGGAGTGCCCCCTCTTCAGCGCCTGGGGGGCGCTTCGAGGACGGAGCCCCCGCTTCGCGTGTCCGGTACGCCCTCTAGGTCGCCTACCCCTCGGTGGGGTTTATATAGGGGTTGGTCTGTGGTTGGGATTCAGAGGTAACGCGCCAATCCCTTGGGGTAGGGAATATGGGTGGCTTGGTGCGGGGTTTCCTTCTCAGGCTAGCTTGCCTCAGTCTGGGGTGCCCCTGTTTTAGATGTTAAAAACGGGTGGCGTATTCGCTCCGGCACTGCGAATACGCCACCCAAACACACCACACTCCACAAGACAATGCAGAGCGCGCGGGATCAACCATCCCGCAAGGTTCCCGTAACCTCCATCGCGCACCACGGTAGGCGACGACAGAAGAACGGGAGCTTATGACCGTTTGACACGCACAACGCCCCCTCGTACAGGTATACAAAGGCGCACGCCATGCGATCTTCCGGAAGTTTATTCGGAAGAGCTCCCACGCCGGTTCCGTTGAGAAAAACAATTCGGTGTGGTTGCCTCCCGATGGTGAAGCACATCAACATCGTGTGCCGCATAAACCGCGCAGTTTAGTGCGCGCAGATGCTGCGTCGAAAACTATCCAAAGAATGCAGTCCACGGAGTAGTCTTCCAGCTTCAAATGGCAGAAGCTTAAGGGTTTGATGTGAGTGCTCGGATGGTCCGAATCATGTCGCTCTCAACGGAACCGGTTTATCGGTGATGGGAGCTCCTGTAGATAAGAATAACCTTAAATCACCCCTGGAGTAAACCTTAAACCAATAATTTAACCTTATTGTTATAATTCCTTGTCATAAAGGTATTGACGGGTGTTCAATGTGTTCTGGGTAACCCCTCAGAAGGTCCTCATAACTCTTTGGTCTGTTTGGTGCTCTCCACCGTTATGAAACCGTGATAAATCATCCCCGAAAACTTGAAGAATCGGGTTCCAAAACGGTCCCGCAAGTGACTACCGCGAGGGCTTGTTGAGAGGGTCTTGAAGGCGCGCTGAGAGTACAGTCATAAAACGTCATCTTGTCACGGAAGTTATCCCAGAGAAAACAAATTAAACCCCCTGCGTGCGCTGTGGCATAATCAGTATCAACATCGTGCTCCGGGGTCGGTGAAATTCCGAACCGGCGGTCACAGCCCGCGAACCACTCTCGCAGGCAGGCAAAAATCGTACGAATCTTCGCATCCGCACAGGATGCAAGACTCCGCTAGAGAAGCCCGCCCGCAAGAGAGGCCGAACCGGTGAAAATCCGGTGCCGACAGTACAGTCTGGATGGAAGGTAGCACGAGCAGAAAAAGGCAGGAGCGCACTCTGTCGAGCCGCCCGAGAAACCTTGGGACAGCTTGCATCGCGCACCCAACGCAGTTGTTTCAGAGAGCATCAGCTTTCTGTGTAGCAGGGGAGAGGCACCTTTCGTAGGTGCCGGTACGTTATTCCCCTCGATCGCAGTCTCTGATTTCAGCCACGGTTTTCAGCCACGGTTGGCTGAATCGCCGCTCCCGCCTCACCACGGATACCGGCCATCCCATAAATCGGGCACCCCATAAGATGCCCGCGGTAGCCGCCCTTTTCTGTTCCTCTCCCCGGAGCCGCCGCAGATGCGCACCCAGCGCATCCGACACACGGTCCAACTCAGAGAGGAAAGAAACAATGGACATCTTGCGGTGGCTCTTCGACGCACAAATTCACGTGGGGGATCAGTCCCTCCTCGTGCGCGAAGTTCTCGGAAACGCATTCGGCCTGGCATCGGCGCTCGGCGGAATGCGACGCAAAGTATGGGCGTGGCCCGTCGGCATTCTCGGCAACCTGCTGCTCCTCACCGTCTTCCTGGGCGCCCTCGTCGGCAGCCCGCACCCCGTCACCATGCTCGGCCAGGCAGGCCGCCAGATCATGTTTATTGCCGTGTCCATCTGGGGCTGGCATCGTTGGCGTGCAACCCGCGCCGCCGGTGGTGACGCCTCCGAAGGTGCCGCGGTGATCCCCAAGTGGGCTACCAACACCGAACGCGCAGGCCTGGTTGTCGCCATGGTCGCAGGCACCCTGCTACTCACCCCCATCTTCCGCGCCCTCGGCTCCTACGAACCCGTCTGGTCCGACGCCTGGATCTTCACCGGCTCGCTGCTCGCCACCTACGGCATGGCGCGCGGCTGGGTTGAATTCTGGCTCATCTGGGTTGCCGTCGACCTGGTCGGCGTGCCGCTGCTGTGGAGTGCAGGCTACTACGCGACCTCCTTCATGTACGTGTTCTACGGGTGCTTCACCCTGGTTGGTTTCTTCGTCTGGTGGCGCACCCGCAACCTGGAGGCGCAGAAGACCCAGGTACAGACCCAGTTCCCCGACGTGACCGTTGAAGTAACCGACGTGCAGAAGGGCCGTGCATAAATGCCGCAGAACCCCTCGCAGCAGGTGCTGGCGAGCGCGCACCTGCCCGTAACCGTCACCCCGAGCGTATCTTCGCCGCGCAACGATGTGGACTATTCTGCCGCGGAGTACGGCCACCTCGCCGGGCTGCTCGCCGCACGCACCCTCCAGCTGCCCAGCCCCGAGCAGGAGCTCAGCCACGCAGAAGCCATGACCCTGGCACTGCAGGCGGCACGCCAGGGTATTCGCGGCGCGAATCCCCTCGTCGGCGCCGTCATCACTGACGCGCACGGGCACCTGCTGCACGTGGGCTACCACCGAGGCGCAGGCACCCCGCACGCCGAAGCAGACGCCCTCGCCGCCGCCCGAGCCGCGGGAACCGACCTCACCGGCGCCCGCATGTACGTGAGCCTCGAGCCCTGCAACCACACCGGACGCACCGGCCCCTGCTCCCACGCCGTCGCCGAGGCGGGCATTAGCGAACTCTACTACGCCTACAGCGACGACACCGAAAACGCAGCCGGAGGCGCCGCCTACCTGCGCTCGCAGGGCGTCACCGTGCACGCCATGGAGGAGTTCGCGAACGCATCCTACCTGCTGAACGAGCGCTGGTTCATTGCCGCCGCCGAACGCCGCCCCTTCATTACCGCAAAGAGCGCCTCCACCCTGGACGGGTTCATTGCGGCAGCTGACGGCACGAGCAAGTGGATTACCGGCCCCGCCGCGCGCATTGACGGGCACTTGATTCGTCACCGCGCCGACGCCGTCATGATCGGTACCCGCACCACCCTCATGGACGACCCGACCCTGGACGCGCGCGACGCCAACGGGGAACGCTTCGAGAAGCAGCCGCTGCGCGTGGTCATGGGCAAAACCGAGATTACCGAGAACTACCGCGTGCGCGGCCTCAACCCGCCGGAAGGTGTGGAGTCGGACCCGCAGAACTTCCTGCAGGTCTTCACCCACGACCCGCGCGAACTGCTCGATGAGCTGTACGCTCGCGGGGTGCGGCACCTCATGATTGAGGGCGGCCCCGGCATGGTCGGCCTCTTCGCCGGTGAAGACCTCATCGATGAGATGGTCTGGTACCGCGCCCCCATGATCATGGGGCAGGGCAAGAGCGCCGTGTACCGTCTGCTTGTGGACACCCTCGCGCAGGCACCGCGCCTGCAACTGGATGATTTGGGCATGTTCCCGGCGGTGCGCGTGCTCGGCAACGACACTGCAACGCACCTGGTGCCGGCACCTCGCGGAACGGCGCAGGAACCGGGTGAGCGGCGTACCCTGCCGAAGCTGGACGCCTGCCACGCGCCCGAACCGAGATTAGATTAGCCGAGGCTGGACTAGCATCCGCTTGGGCTAGTCTCCCTTGGGCTGAGCGCGGGCGGGGGAGTAGCACCTCAAGGCCCCCGCCGGCGCCCGGCTAATTCATGCCGGCTGGTTCGCATACTGGCACAAAAGCTCCCCGTCACGGGGAATATTCGAAAAATACGTATAGTTATACCGACGAACAAACCATCGCCGCCCGTCGCCCTCAACGACGACGCCCCGGCGGACACGGCGAGAAAAGGAAAGCACACATGTTTACCGGAATCATTGGCGCCCTCGGCACCGTAGAATCCATCACCCCCATCGAAGGTAGCGACGCAGCCTACCTGACCCTCAACGCCGGTGACATTGTCGCCGACCTCGAACACGGCGGATCCCTCGCCGTCAACGGTGTATGCCTCACCGCTATCGACCTCGACCAGTTGCAGCCCGGCCAGTTCCGCGCCTACGCGATGGGTGAGACTCTGCGCCGCACCAACCTCGGCAACCTGAACCCCGGCGACACCGTCAACCTGGAGCGCTGCCTGCCCGCCGGTGGCCGCCTCGACGGTCACGTCGTGCAGGGCCACGTGGATGCGGTCGGTACCCTCGCATCCGTCACCGCGCACGAGGCGTGGAGCACCCTGCGCTTCAACCTGCCCACCGAACTGGCACCCCTGCTCGCTGAGAAGGGCTCCATCGCTGTTTCTGGCGTGTCCCTGACCGTCACCGCGGTATCTGAGCCCGGCGAAAGCCCCGCATGGTTCGAGGTCGGCCTGATCCCCGAAACCCTGAAGGCAACCAACCTCGGCGCCCTCAAGGTTGGCGACAGCGTGAACCTTGAGACCGATGCGCTCGCTAAGTACGTGCAGCGTCTGACCGCGTTCGCTGGCGTGCCGCAGACTGCTCCTGCACACTCCGGTGAGCAGGTTGCGCCGCGTCGCGCCGACGCTGCAAGCGTCCTCGACAGCGTGCAGACCGCAGTGGACGCTATCGCTGCAGGTCGCGCCGTGGTCGTCGTTGACGATGAAGACCGCGAAAACGAAGGCGACATCATCTTCGCCGCCGAGCACGCAACCCCCGAGCTGATGGGCTTCATGATCCGCTACACCTCCGGCGTGGTCTGCGCACCCCTGAGCAACAAGCGTGCCGACGAGATGAACCTGCCGCCCATGGTCACCAACAACGAAGACCCCAAGGGCACCGCATACACCGTCTCCTGCGATGCGGCATCCGGCGTGAGCACCGGTATCTCCGCGGCGGACCGCGCCCGCACCGTGCAGATCCTCGCGGATGCAGCCTCGACCCCGGCGGACATTACCCGCCCCGGCCACATCTTCCCGCTGCGCGCCGTTGACGGCGGCGTGGCGGAACGCCCCGGCCACACCGAAGCCGCAGTGGAACTCTCCCTCGCGGCGGGCCTGTCCGGCGTGGGCGTTATCGCCGAGGTCGTGCACGACGACGGCTCCATGATGCGTTTCGACGCACTGCGCGCCTTCGCCACCGAGCACAACCTGCCCATGATCTCTATCGAAGACCTCATCAAGTACGTAGCTAAGGCGTAGGAGAACGCATGAGCGAAACCCCTAACACCCAGGCAACGCCGGGCACTCCCGCAGAGCTGAGCACCCCCGCGGCTGTCACCTTGGCAGAGCCGGGCACCCCCTCAGCGGACACCTTGGTCGAGTCGGTTGAGGCGCAGGCTGAAGAGCTCAGCGCCGAATCCCTGCGCATCGCCTCCCAGCTCGCTGAAGGCTACCGAGTCAGCCCCCTCGACATGGTGCCCAACCCCAGCCCGCTGCTGGTCGAAAGCACCGAAGAGGTCGCCGTACCCACCCCGCAGGGCCTGTTCGGATTGCGTGCCTGGCGATTTGCGGACGGCGCCGAGCACATCAGCGCCCGCGCCCTCGACCGTGACGGCACCCCCGTACCCGCCGAGGACGGGGGAGCGCCCGCGGTACGCATCCACTCCGAATGCGCCACCGGCGATATCTTCGGTTCCTTCCGATGCGATTGCGGCCCCCAGCTGGAGAACGGCCTGCGCATCCTCAGCCGCACCGGCGGGTACCTCATCTACGTGCGCAACCACGAAGGACGCGGCATCGGCCTGGTGAATAAGCTCCGCGCCTATGCGCTGCAGGATGCCGGTCTCGACACCCTCGATGCGAACCTGGCGCTCGGCCTGGACGGCGACATGCGTGACTACTCGCAGGCGGCACTGATCCTGCAGGAGCTCGGCGTGCATGAGCTGAGGCTCGTGACCAATAACCCCGCCAAGCAGGAGGCGCTCGAAAGCCTCGGCCTGCAGGTTACCGAGCTCATCCCGGACGAAATTCCCGCCCGCGTTGAGAACGCCCACTACCTGCAGACCAAGCGTGAGCGTATGCGCCACGTGCTCAAAAGCGCGTAGCGGAACCCCGGCAAACAATCCCGGCACACTAAACTTTTCAAAACCCAAAACCCACAAGGAGAACACTATGAGCGGCGTAGGCGCAGCAGACACCACCCTCAACCCCGAAGATTACAAGGGCTTCAAGCTCGCAATCGTAGCGGCAAGCTGGCACACCCAGGTCATGGATGGCCTCATCGATGGCGCACAGCGTGCAGCACGCGACGCAGGTATCGAGCCGACCCTCGTGCGCGTACCCGGCACCTTCGAGTTGCCCGTCGCAGCAACCCGCCTCGCAGAGAAGTTCGACGCAATCGTCGCGCTCGGTGTGGTCATCCGCGGCGGCACCCCCCACTTCGACTACGTCTGCCAGGGCGCAACCAACGGCCTGACCGACGTGTCCGTGCTGACCGGTCGCCCCATCGGCTTCGGCGTGCTCACCTGCGACAACGAGCAGCAGGCACTCGACCGTGCAGGCCTGGAAGGGTCCAACGAAGACAAGGGCTACGAGGCGACCGCGGCGGCACTGCAGACCGCAGCAACCCTCAAGCAGTTCAGCAACTAACACGGCTGAACGGTACGCGGCTCAGTTTCACGAAGAGAACTATCGGATTTTCGCCGTGGAACTGGGCCGCAGCACCGGTTAAACTGAAACAACGCGCGGCACTAGAGCTACATCGAGTCACAGTGTGCCGAGCCCCAGCGCCAGAACGCCATGAGGTGACAGCGCACTGACGCGCTAACCTCCGGCTCGGCATACCTTGCTGACTAGGCTCAACACCCGCGCCGACATGCCCTAAGCTGGCATGCCCACACTGTCATGTCACGACTGTCATGTCACGCAACGGCAGGTCCAACCCAACACCAAGGAGTACAGCAATGCAGGATTTGGGCACCATCACCCCCAGCCTCGAAGAATTCCGCGCCCGCGCAGCCGGCACCCGCGTCATTCCCGTACACATCAAAATCCTCGCCGACTCACTCACCCCCATCGGCATCTACCGATCCCTCGTACTCCAAAACGACCAGGGCGAACCCGTCGAAGCAGCCCACGGCACCTTCCTGCTCGAATCCGCCAAAATCTCCGCAGAAGGCGAATCCGCAGCCTGGGACCGCTACTCCTTCATCGGCGCATCCTCCCGCTCGACCCTCACCACCGTTGACGGCGCAGTCCACTGGCAGGGACGCACCCCCGCCGGCGCACCCGTCGACGGCGATCCCGTAGAGGCCATCGCAAAGACCCTGCAGATGCTCTACACCGAACCCGACCCGACCCTGCCGCCGCTCACCTCCGGCCTGGTCGGATACCTCGGCTGGGACGTCGTACGCCACTGGGAGCACCTGCCCTTCCCGCCCGCCGACGACGTGAACCTGCCCGAATTCGCGCTCAACATGGTCTCCGACATGGCAATCCACGACAACAAGGACGGCACCGTCCTGCTCGTCGCCAACGCCATCAACTTCAACGGCACTAGCGAAAACGTTGACGGCGCCTACGAGGACGCCGTCGCGCGTTTGCACAGCATGCTCCGCCGCCTGCAGCGCGGCGCCACCGCAACCACCTCCACTCTCTCCGGCGTGGCGGACATTGACCGTAAGGTCCGCGAAGACGTCACCCTCACCTGGAGCGAACAGGGCTTCAAGGACGCCATCGACCGTTCCAAGAAGAACATCATCGACGGCGACGTCTTCCAGATTGTGCTCTCACGCCGATTCGAAGCCGAAACCAACGCCAAGGCACTCGACGTGTACCGTGTACTGCGCCAGTCCAACCCCTCGCCGTACATGTACCTCTTCAACTTTGAAGACAGCAACGGCACCCCCTTCCACATCGTCGGCTCCTCCCCGGAGGCGCTCGTCACCCTCAAGGACGGCATCGCCAGCACCCACCCCATCGCCGGTTCCCGCCCGCGCGGCGCAACCCGCGAAGAAGACCTCGCACTCGCCGAGGAACTGCTCGCCGACGAAAAGGAACGCTCCGAACACCTCATGCTCGTCGACCTGGCACGCAACGACCTCTCACGCATCGCCAAGCCCGGCACCGTGTCTGTCGACCAGTTCATGATCATTGAGCGTTTCAGCCACATCATGCACATTTCCTCCGCCGTCAGCGCCGAACTCGACCCGCAGTTCAGCGCCTACGACGTGCTACGCGTCGCCTTCCCGGCAGGCACCCTCTCCGGCGCGCCCAAGCCGCGCGCCATGCAGCTCATCGACGAATACGAACCCACCCGCCGCGGCGTCTACGGCGGCGTATGCGGCTACTTCGACTTCGCCGGCAACATGGACATGGCAATCGCCATCCGCACCGCCGTACTCAAGGAAGGCACCGCCTACGTACAGGCAGGTGCGGGCCTCGTCATGGACTCCAACCCGGACTCCGAAACTCTCGAAACCGTCAACAAGTCCGCCGCCCCGCTGCGCGCCGTGCTGACCGCCTCCGGCCTGGCACCCCTGGACGCAGACGCAGCCGTCAACGCCACCAAGTAACCCAAGGAGACACCATGAGCACCGTTCTCGACGAGATCATTGTCGGCGTCCGCGAAGACCTCGCCGCCCGAGTACAGCAGGTTCCCCTCGAAGAAATGAAGAAGCGCGCCCTCGCAGCCGCCCCCGCCCGCGACGCGCTCGCCTCCCTACGCGGTGAAGTACCCGGCGGCGGCAACGGCTCGACCGCACGCATTATCTCCGAGGTGAAGCGCTCCTCACCCTCCAAGGGTGCGCTCGGCGAAATCCCCGACCCCGCCGCGCTCGCCGCACGCTACGAAGCAGGTGGCGCCGCTGCAATCTCGGTACTCACCGAACAGCGCCGCTTCAACGGCTCCCTCGCCGACCTGGACGCTGTGCGCGCCGCCGTGAACATCCCCGTACTCCGCAAGGACTTCACCGTTGACGAATACCAGATCTGGGAGGCACGAGCACACGGCGCCGACCTGGTTCTGCTGATTGTTGCTGCCCTCGATGAGCAGACCCTGCGCGAGTTCCTCGAACTCACCGAATCGCTCGGCATGAACGCCCTCGTCGAAACCCACACCCCCGAAGAAATCGAGGTCGCCCAGCGCATCGGCGCCAAAATCGTCGGCATCAACGTGCGCAACCTCAAGACCCTCGAAGTCAACAACGAGCACTACGCATCCCTCGCAGCGCACCTGCCCGGCTCTGTCATCAAGGTCGCCGAATCCGGTGTCGCCAGCATCGAGGACGTACGCGCCTACGCCGGTGCCGGTGCCGATGCGGTCCTCATCGGTGAAGCACTGGTACGCTCCGGCGACCCCGAAGGTACCGTGCGTGAATTCTCCAAGGTGCCTGTGACCCGATAAAGGTTTTCTCTGGTTGTGAAGCCGGTGTCTGCTCCCTCGCAGGCACCGGCTTTTCTGTGGTCTTTTAACAAGCCACCAGGTGCCCTGTGACGTAAATCTATGGGTAGATTACAGATGGAGAGTTTGTTATACGTGCCTGGTGGGTTAGTGGCTGATATTCTATGGGGGACATTTCACTAAAGTGCAGTGCATACCCCCCGGTCCGTGACCCATGACATACTCTAAAAAGTCTGGGAGTAGCGCCGAAACACACCAACTATTTCACTCATTCATACATACGGAACACCATGGCTGAACATCATGGACGGGTCGTGCCGTCCTTCAACTTACGTGACTTTTTTTATGGCTTCCTCTCCGGTCCTGTACCGACTCTAGAAGCACTCCGAACCTCCACAAAGAGTGGAAGCGGAGACTCTCCCTCCTCTGGAGCCGACGCCAACCGACCTGAGCTACTGCCCGCTCGCCGAACCTGGATTCCAGCCCTTATCATCTGGGCTGTAGCATGTATCCTCCACCTGGGTATGTTCTCTATCGCTCTTGAACAGCACAGGACCCACCCGCTCATTGACTTCGGTCAGCACAATGACCTCCTTGGGTTCCTGAACAGGTGGGACGCTCTGTTCTACGAACGCATTTATACCGAATGGTATCCTCAGAACCTGCCGCTCCGCGCTGACGGGTCTGTGGATTACAATGCTTGGGCTTTCATGCCGTTGCAATCCCTTATTGCCGGTGGAATCGCCAATACGTTCGGTATTGAGTATCGCGTCGCAACACTTGCACTGACCCTCGCAGCGGGCTTCGCTTTGGCTTACGTACTGTATCGCCTATTCATCGGCTGCCTGAACTGGCGTGACCGCGGCGTCTTCGACACTCGTGCGTTCGTAGGGGATGAATCCCGCAACCGCTTGGCGCTATGGGCTGTTGCCGTGTACGCATTCAGCATGGCCAGCCCCGTGTTCATTACCGGTTATGCTGAGGCACTGTCCATCCTGCTCATTGCTTTGAGCGTGTGGTGTGTGCTCCGGGGACGGTATGTATTGCTTCTGCCTGTGGCGCTTCTAGCGGCTCTTTCCCGCCCTGTGGGCGTGCCCCTCGGAGCCTTTGTTGGTTTGTGGTGGCTGTGGTGTACGGTGAACGACTATCGTCGCCGTCGTATCGAGGATGCATCGCACTCTGCGCTATCGGATGCGTGGGCTGCCTTCCGCGGACGCTTTGGACAGCTCCTCAGCGCTCTGCTCGTCTGTTCCTTCGCGTTCGTACACCCCCTGCATGCCGCCCTATACACGGGTCGTATAGACGCCTACTTCGCAACAGAACTGGGCTGGTCTAAGCGTAAACCCAGTGAAGGACACCAATACATTATCCAGTGGATCAACCAGCATTATCACTACTTCGGCGGAATGATTCCTAAGATTGTTGTGGCAATCTTATTTGTGGTAGCAATGATGGGCTTCTACTACTGGATTTCCCGCAAATTCAGCCGCACTCTCATCCACCCCGCCCTTTGGCTGTGGACCGCTTGCTACATGGGATACCTCTTCGTCTTCTGGCTCCCGATTTCTTCTACGAATCGTATTCTGTTGCCACTGTTCCCGCTGGCACTGCTGGTAGCGGCATATTTGCCGAAGAGCCGATGGTACCGCCCCTCGCTAGTGGCATTTGGGATTCTGATTTCTATTCCTTGGGTCCTACTACTCTGGGGAGACCCCGCGATGATGGGCAATATTGTGCTCGTCCCCTAAATATCAAATGGTAAAAAGCCGGTGCCCGGTTCCTGCCACGCAACAGGAACCGGGCACCGGCTTTTTACTTATTAGAGAGCTTTTAGCGGCCCGTATAGTCCGCGTCCGCAATATCCTTCGGCCAGCGCGCCTTACGGAACGGCGCCCACGTGAACGCCGCCGCCACCAACAACAAACCACTCATAATGAACGCCGGAACAAAGCCCCACGCATCCGCAATCATGCCAGCCACCAGCGGACCCAAAATCATACCGAAATCGCTACACATCTGATACACCGCCAACACCTGGCCACCACTGCGACGAGTACCAATCACATCAGACACCGCAGCCTGAATCGACGGACCCATAAACGCCGCACCAATACCCAGACACGCCGTCAACGACACAAACACCCACGCCACCGGCGCGAAACCCATAAACGTCACCGCAGAACCCGCCAACAGCAGACCCGAAAACGCCATCACACGGCGACCAAAACGATCCGAAAAACGACCCGAGAACGTCTGCGTCAACGCATTACCAAACGAGTTCGTCGCCATCGCCAACGAAGCCAACAGGGTACCCGCCACCGAATTCGACATATCGCCGCCAGTCGCCAAATACGCCGCCGCCAACGGAATAATCGACGACTGCACACCAAACACCGACCAGCCAATCGCCCAGTTCGAAACCAGCGCAGAACGGTAATTCGAGAACTTCAACGCGTCACGAACCGTCATCGCCGGCAGGTCGCTCTTACCCGCAGCACCGCCGGATGCAGCAGGCTTAGCCGCTTTGCCGGATGCGCCAGCCTGAGTGTCAGCAGGGGAGGGAGCCGCCGACGGCAACACCCCGGTGCCCTTACCTTCAGCCAGCGCCGCCGCCTCCATAATCGCGTCGCGCTCCGCCTCCAGCGCCGCCTGCGAAGGCATCAAGAACCACACAATCAGGCCCGCCGCCAGCAGCGAAAAACCATACACAATAAACGGCGCACGCATACCAAAGGGCGCCAGGGCGCTCGCAATCACCGGGCCCAGCAGGTTACCCAGCAGGAACGCTGTCGCATAATAGCCCGAAATACGGCCACGCATATGCGCCGGGGACAGGCGCACCAGCAGGCCCATCGCGGAGACCGTGAACATGACCGAGCCGATACCCGCCACCGCACGCGAACCCAGCAGCACCCAATAATCCCAGGCAAACGCAATCATGAACGACGTCACCGACACAATCAGCATGCCAATCGTGTACACCGGACGCTCACCCCATCGGGTAATCATCTGACCCGCCGACGGCGCGAAAATCAGGCGCGTAATCGCCAACGCAGAAACCACCATCGTCGCCATAGTGACCGTCGCGTTAAAGTTCTGCGCATAGTTCGGCAGCACCGGCGCCACCAAACCAAAACCCACCGCAATCATGAACGAGGCAGCAATCAGAACCTTCAAGCCGGTCGGCACACGGTTCGGGTCAATCGTGCGCGGGTCAAAAACAGGCGGTGTTTTGGCAGGGTTCCTCATGTTCATCCTCGAAATCGTGCGGTGCCGTGCGGCAGCCGCGGGCCCCACCCGCAACTGTCAACCATGTGTTCGGCTAAAAAACTTAACAGTGTCCAGTCTACTCCGCCGACAGCCGGGCATGCGCGTCACCTCGACCAGCCAAACCGCCCAAACCGGTAAGCTAGTAGTGTGAATGAAACGATGATGATGATTTGCGCGATTGTGCTGGGTGTACTGGTTATCGCCGGTATACTTTTCGCCGTTCTGCGCCGACCCAAGAAGACCGCGGACCTGCAGTCTTTGCGCCAGGAGGCGGCTAAGGCCTCCGGCGGTTCGGCGGAAGAACCCGAAAGCTCGGCACCTCGCGCTATTGAACTTGATATGCCCGACCCGTCCGCGGGTCGCCTGGTGCGCCTGCGCGCCCGCCTGGCACGCTCCAACAACATGCTCGGCAAGGGCCTGCTGGCTCTGCTCTCCCGCGACCGCATCGACCAGGACGTCTGGGATGAGGTTGAGGAGACCCTGCTGCTTGCCGACCTGGGTTCCGAGCCGACTACCCGCCTGGTGGAGGCGCTGCAGCAGCGCGTGCGCGTTGAAGGTACGAGCAACCCCGCCGCCGTGAAGAAGATGCTCCGTGAGGAGCTCGTGAAGATTGTTCGCCCCGACATGGACCGCGAGCTGAAGACCGCCGGCAGTGACGGCAACCCCGGCGTGGTGCTGGTCGTTGGCGTGAACGGCGTGGGTAAGACCACGACCGTCGGCAAGATTGCGCGCGTGATGGTTGCTGACGGTCAGACCCTGCTCCTGGGCGCCGCGGATACGTTCCGTGCGGCCGCCTCCGAGCAGCTGACCACCTGGGGTGACCGCGTGGGCGTGAAGACCGTGCGTTCTGAGAAGGAAGGTGCCGACCCCGCATCCGTCGCGTTTGATGCCGTGAAGGCTGGCAAGGAGCAGGGCGTCGACACCGTGCTCGTGGACACCGCGGGCCGCCTGCAGAACAAGTCCGGTCTGATGGATCAGCTCGGCAAGATCAAGCGCGTGATCGAGAAGGAAGCGCCGGTCACCGAGGTTCTGCTCGTTATCGACGCGACCACCGGCCAGAACGGTATGGTTCAGGCGAAGGTCTTCGGCGACATCGTGGACGTCACCGGTATCGTGCTGACCAAGCTCGACGGCACCGCAAAGGGCGGCATCGTGGTCGCTATTCAGGAGGAGCTCGGCGTTCCCGTCAAGCTCATCGGCCTGGGTGAAGGCCCGGACGACCTGGCACCGTTCGACCCGGAAGCATTCGTGGACGCGCTGCTGGACTAACATCCTTATACTCCGCCGAGAAGCCACATGGGTTGTGAACACATGTGGCTTCTCGGCGGAATTGGTCTGATACATTTTGAGGACGCACAGAGAAGCCTCGAGGGAGTGTAGAAATTACACCCTCTCGAGGCTTTGTCGTTTATACGCTCACTGGTAGAACAGGACGTCGCGCTGTGATGACTTCAAAATAATGTTGAGGTACGCGCGACTTCTCTCTCAATATCTCAACTGGAATGCCTGACTCCTCGATGAGACTAATCGCATGAGGAATTAGGGACGGTTCTTCGAGAGAAGAAATAAGACCTGGTTCCTTAGCGCGCCATCCGTTACGAGAAACGGTAACCATTGCGTTTCGGTAGGCATCGTCTGAAAGGCGGCCCAGTTCTTTAGCCCTATACAGAAGAGCCTGCATACTGATGCCCCAATATTCCTTAAGCTCCTTCAGCTTCATCCAGCCTTGACCGTTCATGACTGTAGGCAATTCATCCTGAATGCATGCACTTGGTGCCAAAAATTCTGCGGCAAATGCATGAGCCTGAGCCTCAAGAACCTTATGACCAGGATCAGCATCAGCATGCATTACTAGGTGGCCTAGTTCATGGGCGGCATCAAATCGTTGACGGTAGTAATCACCCTTTGTCGGGTTCAGAACTACTACTGGAGCCTCGCTACCAAAAGTGGAGTATGCATCAATTGCTGCACTATGGAATGGTGCAAAGACAACGACGATACCATGGTTCTCCATGGCGCGGACAACATGTTGGACAGGCTTATTTCCTAAACCCCAATCTTTACGAACCTGCTCAGCTGCTAGACGAGGAATCTCAGAACCGGGAAGGTCAGAATCAGTCAAGATGCTGGGAAGTACCAGGTCCGGGAAATCGACGTACTCATTCATTGTATGTACAACATCCTGGACAACCTGCGTATACGCTTGAGCCTGGTTGCGGCTAAGCTGAGTTGTCGAGCGTAAGGACCTAAAGTGAGGTGCGCCAGAAATTAATGGGGCTTCTGAGAACTGACTTTCAAGAAAAGATGGAGCAACGCCAAGAGTTAGAGCTAGTGCGTAGACATTATCTTTAGTTGGGTTTCGGTTACCCGATTCCCAATGAGTAATAGTGACAGCGCTAACTCCAAGACTCCTAGCCAAATCGCTCTTGCGGACACCTTGAAGTTCTCGAGCTAACGTGAGCCTCCTTGGGTCAAAGGAGAGTATGGGGGAAGAATCTTGTACAGACATAATGCTTTCGCGGACAAAGAGTGTGGTGTATGAGTCATAACAGCTCCTACTCGGCTGCCTTCTTCAGCTTAACATGAGCGTCAGGAACTGCCGGGGCCTCAGGATGGGTCGTAGACTGAACTTCTTCCTGCGCGGAATCGATGGCGGCAAGGAATTTCGGCGATGCTGCATGATCGAGTACATCAATGGTCCATACCCAAGGGCTCTGGTTGCGACGTTCGACCGGAGCAGGTAGACCAAGGGCAAACTCCTTGAGTTCACCTTCGGGGGAAATATTATACGCTACTACCAAAATGGGGAGACGCAACGGCAAATCTTCGACGAGATCATCCAACCCCGGAATATCGAGAGTGTCCTGAACGTAGTGATTCGTTGCTGAAATAATTCGCTTTTTCGTACTGCTCTCCCAACGAATCTTGTCAATGCCACCGAAGCGGTTAGCGCTTTGCATTACCAGGGAGCAACAGGTGCTGACCTCCCAATAGGGCATGTTCTTGTACGAATCACTGCGGTAAAGACCACGCCGACGGCTCAACGCAGTGAGAAGCGGATATGCTTCCTGCGGAAGGTCAGTTGCCAAAGCGTTGAGATTCTTAGTGATAGGTTCATTTTGAAATGAGACAAACTTATCACCGGTAAGGGTGACACGATTAAGATTTTCAGCAACAAGCTCGTAGTGGTTCATGCCCTTGCTGGCGTTCCGTGCATGTTCAGGGTAGTCCGGGTTATTCGCCGCAAGCTGGATAATCTTTGCCGCAGTGGCCAGAGTATCCAAAACCCCGAGGTCTTTAAGCCAGTCCTCCATGACCTTCTTGTTGCTATAGGGAGAGTGGGACATTATTAACTCCTTTGAAAAATATTGTTTGAAAATTAACTAAATAATACACTGCGATTCTATCATTAACAACTGATGGGTGCTTATATGTGTCTATGGCGGGTATGGTGAAGGCGATAAAAACACTCCAAAGCCCATAATGACGATGGGCAGCACACGATGCGGGGCTCTGGGATATTCTGAATTTAGAAGATGCGTAGAAAGAAGGCGCGCCGGCCCTTCAAGCGGCACCGCGCATCGCACACCATACAACCCAGCTCACCCCGAACCTCAGCGAAGGAGCCACCATGGCAGCCACCCTCCCCGGAACCCTCCCCAGCGCTAACTACCGACCCACCTACCGCTCCAACGGTGCGTGCGATGACCTCGCCGCACTCGTTGCACCCTACAGCCTTTCGCGCGCCCAGCTGGCTGAGGCTACCGGCATTGCCGACGAGGCTGCCGTGAACAGCTGGATTGAGCAGTGCCGCCCCGGCCTCGCTGCGGATGCTCCCGTGCCCCTCGAACCCGTGCTGCGGTACCTGGACGAAAGCTACCTTCCCGACCCCGCAAACTGGCCCGGCGACAACGCCTACGACGAGTTCATTCTCGAGAACATTGCCGCACGCATGCTCGCACGCGTTGTTGCTGAAACCTTCGGCGCTGACCGTTCGGGTAACTACCGTGAACTTCTCGCACTCGTTGCAACCCTTGTGCTGATTGCCCGCTGCTGGGCTGGCACCGATGAGGCTTTCCTGACCCTGCTCAACGCCGAGCCCACCGCGGAAGAGGAAGAGTACCTGCAGGAGGCTATCGCGAACGCCCCCGAGCCCTTGCACCCCCTCCTGACCGAGCTGCTGCTGCCCGCCCTGCGTGAGGCGCGCGGCACCTTCACTGCCGCTGAGGCGCAGCTGCTCACCGGCTACGCGCTTGCCGCCGGATACTACGCGGGCGAGCATCCCTACGAGACTCTGAACGGCATCCACATTGCATTTGCCGCGGATGACCGCGCACTGCCCGATGATGAGCTGATGAGCCGTGTTGAGGACGTCCTCAAGGCTAATTTCCAGGCTGCCCAATCGGAAGCCGGCGCTACCGAGAACCCGGAGGCGCACGAGTTCACCCTGCCCGGCGACCAGGAAGGCTACGAAACCGCCGCACACCTGATTGCAGCTCTGCCCCAGGCTCATGACGTTATCGCTTTCAGCGCCCACCCCGGCGAAGGAACCAGCGCGCTCGCTGACGACTGCCGCGCCGCCTTCACCCTGTACCTGTGCTATCTGCTCCTCGGCGATGACGAGTCTTCGGAGCAACGCGCCGCTGAGCTGTACCGCGCCAGCCGTGAGAACTAGGTTTTCGCGCCCTACTTTGATTCTGTAGACACCTTGCCCGCAGACGCTAAGAAGCCACATGTGTTCGGAACACATGTGGCTTCTTGCGGTTAATGGTGGTGGTGGGTGTGGTGTGGTGGGATTATTCTCAACGGTGACTGTGCACGGCGAATTTACACAGCTACGGGCTGTTCCGCGCGAATCGCGCTGTAGGTCGCGTCGCTGACGGTCACGCCGTACTGGTTGGAGGCGAGGCGCAGAATCTCCTCGACGGTGTAGATGCGGAACACGCCGCCTCCGGTTGCCTTAGCGTATTCACGTAGCAGCTGGCGGTTCGCGAGCTGGTGTACGGGTTCGCCACCCGATGCGGCGCGTACCTGCTGACCGTTGCGTAGCCAGGTGTCGCGCACACCGCCGGTGACAAAGACGCAGTCGGTGCCCTTCACGCGGGTGGTTGCTTCGGTAACGCACTGGTTCCAGAGCGCGAAGTCGGCGTCAAAGCTGGCGTTAGCGAGTAGCGGGTGGCCTTGTGCGAGGGCTTCGCGGCACTGCTGTTCATGGCGTTCGGGGCTGGGCGCGGCACCCACGTGTCCGGTGAAGATGCGGTTCAGTCGCGGCAGGATCGTGTCGTCTTCGCGGCGTGCCACGTTGATTGATCCGGTGTCGGTGGTGGGTTCGAGAATCCGCATGATCTGTGCGATGGAGTGGTCCAGCTGGTGCGTGACGGAACGCAGCGCACTCCAGGGGGAGTTGCGTTCTTCGGGCAGGGTTTCTTTGAAGGATGCGAGCGCTGAGCGGACGCGTTCTGCGGCGGCGGGCACGGGGGATGCGCCGTCGAGTGCTGCCCAGAATTCTTTGAGCGCCTGGTGAGGGAGAAAGGCGTGTCCGCGGAGCTGGGAGTAGGCGCGGAGGATTTCGTCGCTAATGTGGGTTGGGTAGTTGTAGAGGCTTGCAAGCGCGGTGGAGTCGAAGGCGACGAGAATTCCGGGGTGAATGGAAGTCAGCGGGGCGCGGTCGAGTTCCTTGTACTCGACGAAGTCTGAGTACAAGGTGCGTGCTTGACGGGTGATTGGCATGAATCCCCTCCGGGTATCGAGTATGGTCGGTCAAATGCGAGTGCCGGAGAAGTCGAGGAGAATAATCCATTCCAGTGTATCGGCCTTCTTTGGCAGGTGATGGAGTTTCGGTATAAATATTTTGTTTATTACGTTTGTATCTAACCCGATGATGCGTTAGTGCATGTCAGAGTCATTTTCGGGTCTATGTTTTAGGTGTGAATTTCGCCGCGTATGTCTATGTTGTGAGGGTTTTTCTTTGTGGTTATGAGCAGTATAGAACAAAAATATGCATTAAGGTGCAAAATTTGTGTGGTGGCGCCCAAAATAACGTCAAAAACCCTTCCCACCTGCATATAGGATGCATGTAACACGCGGGGGACAAGGCGAGAAAGTAGATGAACATTTATTCCCTCCTGTAGACTTTAAGTGATTCAAATTTGATAAAGGAGAAGAGTAATGTCAGAGCTGACCACTCAAAATCAGGCGGAGGAGCAAGGTCCCGCTCGCACCGTCGTCGTGGCAGAAGATGAGGCATTGATTCGCCTCGACATCGTCGAAATTCTGAAGGACCAGGGTTTCGATGTTGTTGCAGAAACCGATAACGGCAAGACTGCTGTCGAGCTAGCACAGAAGCACCGCCCCGACCTCGTCCTCATGGATGTGAAGATGCCGATTATGGACGGCATCACCGCAGCTGAAGAAATCGCGAAGGAGCAGATTGCTCCCGTCGTTCTGCTGACTGCATTCAGCCAGAAGGAACTCGTTGACCGTGCCGTTGAGGCAGGCGCTATGGCGTACGTCGTCAAGCCGTTCTCCCCGAACGATCTGGTTCCCGCCATTGAGGTGGCGATTAGCCGCTACGAGCAGATTCGCGCACTCGAGAAGGAAGTGGGCACCATCCGCGACCAGTTCGAGACCCGCAAGCTCGTTGACCGCGCAAAGTCGCTGCTCATCACCAAGATGAACCTGACCGAGCCAGAAGCATTCCGCTGGATTCAGAAGACCTCCATGGACCGCCGCTTGTCCATGCGCGAAGTTTCCGACACCATCATCAAGCAGCTCTCCTAAGCACAAGACGTGCAAAGTACGTGACAGTACAGGTACGAATGCACGCTACGGCGAAGACTAGGAATCGCCGCTGAACACACACGGCTGGTGCAGTGATGAACCAGCGCCTTATCCATGACACACAAACGCCCCACCCCTCACAATGAAGCTGAGGGACGGGGCGTTCGTGTTTAACGGTTCTCGTGTTTAACGGTTCGCGTGTGTGCGTTGTAAACCGGCGCTTAGCGCGGGCGGGAACCCAACGCTACACGGAACTTAACGCAGGTAGCGGTTCAAATCGTCTTCGTCATTGTTGGGGCCGCTGATGGGGCGGTCCGTGGGGGAGCCAGCCCAGAGCATGCCGCCGGTACCGAGCATCACGCCCAGCCACCAGAAGCTACCGGGGTTGTTGATAGCGGTCACTAGGCACACCAGCATCACGCCGATTGCGATAGGCAGGACAATGCGCTTGGCGCGCACAATCTTCGGGTAACGCTTGAAATAGGGGGTGAGCTCGCGGGCCATGGTGCTCCTTCTGGTCGTACCTTCTGGTGAGTGTTAGCGGGGTGCCGTGTACCCCGTGCTTCTACGATTTTAGGCTACTTGCTGAAGTCGTAGGACGTTAGGCGGTGGGGCGGGGAATCAGCATGTTGGTGATGCGCGCGGTGCAGGTGGTGCGGCCGCGCTCATCCACAATGTCGATGGAGTGGATGCACAGGGTGCGTCCGAGCTTGACGGCGGTGCAGGTTGCGGTAACCACGCCGGAGACTGCCGGGCGCACGTGGGTTGCGTTGATGTCCACACCGACTGCTACGAGGGTTTCGCCGCCGTGCACACCCGCGGAGAGCGAGCCGAGGGTCTCGGCGAGAACCACGTTGGCACCGCCGTGTAGCAGGCCGATGGGCTGGGTGTTACCGGCGACGGGCATGGTCGCGACGGTGCGTTCTGCGGTGAGTTCCTGGAACTTAATGCCCATGGCGGGGATGAGCTCGCCTAGGCCGCGGGGGAAGTAGGGGTGCAGGTGCTCGGGGATGCCGCTTTCGGTCAGCTGCGCCTTGATTTCTTCTGCGGTGAGGGTGGTGGGCGCTGCCGCGCGGACGGGTGCGTGCTGTGTGTTGTTTTCAGTCATGACTTCCAGTGTACTCCTTGGTTTTTGTTGCTTTGGGTGGGATAGCTTTTCGCGAGTGCTTCCGGGTACGAATCAGCCCCGCCTCCTACAGGGGGAAGCGGGGCTGAAAAACGCTATGTAAGCGGATGAGGATTAGGCGGAAATAGCTTCTGCCTTTTCGATGTCCTCGTCGCGGATTTCCTTATCGGGGTTCGCTCCGATTGCCTTGGAGATACGCTCGGTCAGGGCTGCGATGGTCGCGTCACCGGTCACGTTGGTTGCGGTGCCGAAGGAGTCCTGAGCCAGGTACAGGGCAATCATCAGGGCAATCATGGAGGCATCGAAACCAAGCATGGACTGCAGCAGACCGATTGCGGTCATCACGCCACCGCCGGGAACGCCGGGAGCGGCAACCATCATCACGCCGAGCACCAGAATCATGGGGATCAGGCTACCGAAGTCGGGGTGCTGACCGGTCATGAACAGCACTGCCACCGAGCAGGAGGTAATGGTAATCATGGAGCCGGAGAGGTGGATGGTCGCGCACAGCGGAATCGCGAAGTCCACCACGCGGGGGGAGATGCCAGCCTTCTTCGCCGAACGCACGGTCACCGGGATGGTCGCAGCCGAAGACTGGGTACCGATTGCGGTGAAGTATGCCGGGAGCATGGTCTTGAGCATCTGGATGGGGTTGCGGCGGGAGACCGCGCCAGCCACCGAGTACTGCAGGGCCAGGGTGACCCAGTGCAGAATAATCACCATGACGAACACAAGACCGAAGACGGAGAGGATCTTCGCCACCTGACCGGCGAGGGTCATGTTTGCGAACACGCCCACAATGTGCACCGGCAGCAGGGGGATAATCACGTAGCCGAGCATCTTCTCAACGATGACCTGGAAGTCCTCGAAGAGGTTCAGCATCGCACGGGTCTTCAGTGCGGTAATGCCCAGGCCTAGGATGAAGGAGAGAATCAGTGCGCTCAGCACGCCCATAATCGGGGTCAGCTCGAAGGAGATGTAGCCCTTGGACAGTGCGTTCTCGGGGTTATCGAAGGAGGCGAGCTGCTGACCCTTCAGGATGATGGGGTAGAGCAGCAGTGCGCAGGTCAGTGCCAGGAAGCCAGCAAGGATGCTGGAGATGTACGCCAGACCCACGGTGATGCCGAGCATCTTGCCCGCACCCTGCGCGAGGGAACCAATGCCGGGCACGATGAAACCGATAATAATCAGCGGAATCGCGAAGCTCAGGAAGGCACTGAATACGGTCGAGAAGGAGACGAAGAGCTGCACAATGAGGTCGGTGGGGATGGCTGCGCCGGTTGCGTCATTGATGCCGCTAATCATTCCGGGGGTCAGCATGCCGATGAGCACACCCGATGCGATCGCGATGATAATCCACGCGAGGAGGGGAAGTTTTTTGAGTGCCTTCATAGGTTTCCTAAATGAGGGTTCGTTGTGTGTTAAGCGCGGGAGGTGCCCTCACGGTCCGGTGGATCCTGCCGGTGAATTCTGGGTAGAGTTCTGCCTATGAATACACGGGGTGTGGGGGTTCCTACGCTGGAGGCGATAATAAGGTTATATATTATCTGGAAACCGTATTATTATCCACCTTACATAGTGGCTTGGGGCACATTTTTTGGGGGAAAACTCACCAAACGCACCCCACCGGCACCTACATATGAGGTAAAACTCTTTCCACACACCCCGTTATTCCGCTATATGGCACAGCACCGGCACCCAACACGGCGCGGGCGCCTCCCCACAGTCCTAACCGGCAGCCACCACAAAACCCGCAGCCACGAAGCCAACCACCAAGAAAACTCAGACTCGATACACTAGAGGAGTGACTACAGAGAACAAAACCCTCCTGCTCATTGACGGACACTCCCTCGCCCTACGCTCCTTCTTCGGCATCTACACCATGGCCGAAAAGACCGGACAGCACATCTTCGTGCGCAGCGACGGCCAGCACACCGAAGCCGTCCATGCCTTCCTCTCCACCCTGCTGAGCATCATCAAAGACAACCAGCCCAGCCACATCGCCGTAGCCTTCGACCTGCCCGGCGGCACCTTCCGCACCGCCGAATACGGCGAATACAAGGGTGGCCGCAACGCCATCCCCGAAGCCTTCAACGGCCAAATCGACCTCATCAAAAAGATGCTCGGCGCGCTCAACATCCCCGCGCTCACCTACGAAAACTACGAAGCCGACGACATCGTCGCAACCCTCACCCGCCGCGGCACCGAAGCTGGCTACAAGGTCCTCATCCTCTCCGGCGACCGCGACATCTTCCAGCTCGTCACCGACGACGTCACCCTGCTCTACCCGGTCACCACCGGCCCCTCCAAGGGTATTCAGCGCATGGACCCCGCCGCCGTCGAAAAGAAAACCAAAGTACCCCCGCACATGTACCCCGACCTCGCCGCCCTCACCGGCGAACAGGCGGACAACCTGCCCGGCGTACCCGGCGTGGGCCCCGGCTTCGCCGCCAAATGGCTCGGCGAATACGGCTCCCTCGACGCCGTCATCGAGAACAGCGACAAGATCGGCGGCAAGAAGGGCGAAGCACTACGCGAAAATATCGACAACGTAGTACGCAACCGTCGCCTCAACCAGCTCGTCAACGACCTCGACCTGAACGTCACCCTCGAAGACACCGCATTCACCCCCGACCTGGATGCACTCAACACCTTCTTCGACGAGGTGGAGTTCCGCACCATCCGCAAGCGTGCCGCCGACACCCTCGGCCCCATCGTGCGCGCCGCTGGATCCGCAGGCTCTGCAAGCTCCATCGCAGAAGCAGGGGAGGAGGGTGCCATCAAGAAGGCGCCCACCGGCCCCGTCTACGCACCCATTGCCACCAGCGCACCCACCAAAAACGCAGACGCAGCAGCATTCCGCGCCTTCTGTGCCGCCGCAGCCGAAGAAAACTACGGCACCGACGAACAGGGCGCGCCCATCGCCGTACCCGAACGCCTCGAAGGCGCTGTGACCCTCTACCCGGTCACCAACCTGCCCGTAGCGCGCCCCGCCATCGGCGACGCACCCGCCGTCAAGGTCACCAAAACCAAGATCCGCGCCGCCGAAGAAAACCCCGAACTGCTCGGCGTGCTCCTCACCAGCAAGAACACCAGCCTCTGGATCGACACCCGCACCATCGACCCGGAACTCGACGCCGCCCTCGCCGCCTGGCTCTCCGACGAAGCCGCCCGCAAAATCGTCATGGACCTGAAGGTTCAGCGCAAACTTCTGCGCGCCTACGGCTACGAACTCGCCGGCGCCGTCGAAGACCCCGCACTGTCCTCCTACATGTGCGGCTTCATTCCCACCGCAACCCGCAAGCTCTTCTCCGAACGCATGGAAGACCTCGCCGAACGCTACCTGTGGATCCCCAAGGACCCCTACGCGCAGCTCGTCTTCCAGCCCGAAGAAGAAGAGGCAGAACCCTCCCTCTTCAGCATGCCCGGCGAAGCCGAACCCGTCGATAACCTGCGCTACTTCACGCAAATCAGCCGCATCATCCACGAACTCGCACGCCTGCTGCACTTTGAAATGGAAGAACATGGCCAGCTGAAGGTCTACGAAGAAATCGAACTGCCGCTACTTTACGTCCTCGCAGACATGGAGCAGGCAGGCATCGCCGTGTCCGATGCGCTCCTTGCCGAACTGCACGACACCTTCTCCGCACGCGCTGCCCAGGCGCAGGACGCCGCACGCACCATCATCGGCGACACCGTCCAAACCGACGACGGCGACACCGTCCAAACCGACGACGGCGAAGAACCCCTCAACCTCGCCTCCGTCAAACAGCTGCAGACCGTGCTCTTCGACAAGCTCGCCCTGCCGCACACCCGCAAAATCAAGTCCGGCTATTCCACCGACGCCGAATCCGTCACCGAACTGCTCACCAAAATCTCCCCGGAGTCCGACGGTGCCGCATTCCTCGGTGCGCTCGCCGCCTACCGCGACAACATCAAACTCGTACAGACCGTCGAAGGCCTGCAGAAAGCAGCCGCCGACGACGGACGCGTGCACACCACCTTCCAGCAGGGTGCCGCCTCCACCGGCCGCCTCTCCTCGACCGCGCCGAACCTGCAGAACATCCCGATCCGCACCGAAGAAGGCCGCCGCATCCGTGGCGCCTTCATCGTCGCGCCCGCACCCATCGATGGTGTGGAGTACGAGGGTCTGCTCACCGCCGACTACTCGCAGATCGAAATGCGCATCATGGTGCACCTCGCCGCCGACGAGAAGCTCATCGCAGCCTACGAAGCGGGGGAGGACCTGCACCGTTACGTCGGCTCCGAAGTCTTCGGCGTAGCCCCCGAAGAAGTCACCCCCGAGCAGCGCTCCAAGGTCAAGGCAATGTCCTACGGCCTGGCATACGGCCTGTCCCGCTTCGGCCTCGCCAAGCAGCTGAACATCAGCTCCGACGAAGCAGGCGAACTGCGCACCAACTACTTCAAACGCTTCGGACGCGTGGGACGCTTCCTGCGCGGCGTGCTCAAGCAGGCACACCAGGACGGCTACACCGAAACCATTTTTGGCCGCCGCCGCGTGCTGCCCGACCTGGACTCGCCCAACCGTGTACGCCGAGAAGCCGCCGAACGCGCCGCCCTCAACGCCCCGATTCAGGGCACCGCCGCGGACATCATCAAGATCGCCATGATCAACATTCACCGCCGCCTGCGCGAAGAGGGCCTGAAGACCCGCATGCTGCTGCAGGTGCACGACGAAATCATCCTCGAAGTCGCCACCGGTGAGCGTGAAGCCGCCGAACGCGTGCTGGTCGAGGAGATGAGCGGTGCCGCCTCCCTGCGTGTTCCTCTGGATGTGCAGGTCGGCTGGGGCAAGTCTTGGCAGGAGGCGGGCCACTAGGCTCAACTCCTCAGTTTCCGCTTGGAAAAGCTGGGTCGCTTGGCTCAGCGGGGGATGCACGGTTCCGCGTGGAAAGACGGTTATCGTCCTCGTTCCTACAAGTAGGGGGTGGGTGGGTACGCTATACCCTTCCTTCGCTCCTGCAGGGGAACCCACCCTCTCGGGTGCTCCGCTCTTCCTTGCTTCGCTGCGGAGAGCACCCGAGAGGGTACCCTGATGTCGCTTCCGGAGGGTATAGCTACCCTGCGTTCCGGCTAGGCCTGGCGCGTCGCGTGGAAGGGCGGTGTCGTTCGTAGTGACATCAGGGTGCCCGAAGCGAAGCGAGGGCGGGTGCCCCTGTAGGAACGAGAACGAACGCCGTCCCTCAACTTCACAAGCAAACAAAACCGCAAATAAGTACGGGAATTCCGGGCGCGTAACCATTGACGACACGCCCGGGATTCCCGTACACTATTAATCGCGTGTACCAACGTACGGGTTTTCTATGCTCTTTTTCTCCTTAAGAAAACGGGGAGAAGACGGGCACAGACTGCTCGTGCACCCTGCTTGAAGCATCTGCTTCCGGTGGGCGGTACACATTGTAAGTATCCGTCAGCTCGACGTTTCCTCACCCCGTTCAAAGGCGTTAGCGGTCCTATACCGTGCGCGCCGGGCTGAAACAGTGAGCCGGTCGGTGCCTCCACCCGGAGGTGTTGAGCGGCGAACCGGCAGCGTCGACCTATTAGAAATCCAATTGGAGCCCTCACTACATGAGCACCAACATCCCTCAGGTCGCAATCAACGACATCGGCGACGAGCAGGCATTCCTCGAGGCAGTCGAGAAGACCATCAAGGTCTTCAACGACGGCGATCTCGTCTCCGGCCAGGTTGTTAAGATCGACCACGATGAGGTTCTGCTCGACATCGGTTACAAGACCGAAGGCGTCATCCCCTCCCGCGAGCTGTCCATCAAGCACGACATCGACCCCTCTGAGGTTGTCGAGCTCGGCTCCGAGGTTGAGGCACTCGTCCTCACCAAGGAGGACAAGGAAGGTCGCCTGATCCTCTCCAAGAAGCGCGCACAGTACGAGCGTGCATGGGGCGACATCGAGAAGGTCAAGGAAAACGACGGCGTCGTTACCGGTACCGTTATCGAGGTTGTCAAGGGTGGCCTTATCCTCGACATTGGTCTGCGTGGCTTCCTGCCCGCATCCCTCGTTGAGATGCGCCGCGTCCGCGACCTCGCTCCCTACATCGGCCAGCAGCTCGAAGCTAAGATCATCGAGCTGGACAAGAACCGCAACAACGTTGTTCTGTCTCGCCGTGCATACCTGGAAGAGACCCAGTCCGCAGTCCGCTCCTCTTTCCTCAACGAGCTGGAGAAGGGTCAGGTCCGCGAGGGCGTTGTCTCCTCCATCGTCAACTTCGGTGCATTCGTGGACCTGGGTGGCGTGGACGGTCTGGTTCACGTTTCCGAGCTGTCCTGGAAGCACATCGACCACCCGTCCGAGGTTGTCGAGGTTGGCCAGCCCGTTACCGTCGAGGTTCTCGAGGTGGACCTGGACCGCGAGCGCGTGTCCCTGTCCCTCAAGGCAACCCAGGAAGATCCGTGGCAGGCATTTGCTCGCACCCACGCTCTGGGTCAGATTGTTCCCGGCAAGGTCACCAAGCTCGTTCCCTTCGGTGCATTCGTGCGCGTTGAGGACGGCATCGAGGGCCTCGTCCACATCTCCGAGCTGGCAACCCGCCACGTTGACCTGGCTGAGCAGGTCGTCTCCGTTGGTGAAGAGGTCTTCGTTAAGATCATCGACATCGACATGGACCGCCGCCGCATCTCCCTGTCCCTCAAGCAGGCAAACGAGGGCGTTGACCCCAACGCTACCGAGTTTGACCCCGCTCTGTACGGCATGGCTGCAGAGTACGACGAGGCTGGCAACTACAAGTACCCCGAGGGCTTCGACCCCGAGGCTAACGAGTGGCTGGAAGGCTTCGACGCACAGCGCGAGGCTTGGGAAGCACAGTACGCAGAGGCACAGGCTCGCTTCGAGGCTCACAAGGTTCAGGTTGCTAAGGCTCTCGAGGCTGACGCAGAGGCTGCAGCAGCAGCTCCCGCAGCAGCTGAGCCCGCACCGACCTCCTACTCCTCCGAGGAGCCCGCTTCCGCAGGTACCCTCGCATCGGATGAGGCACTGGCTGAGCTCCGCAAGAAGCTGACCGGCAACTAATCTGCCGCTCAGATGAGCACTCATCAGGCGTTATAGCCGATAGGTAACCCCGTACGGGGTGCCTAGAGCAGAGGAACCCCCTCATCTCCCGTTTGGGAGGTGAGGGGGTTCTTTGCGTTATTGGGGGTTTAGGTGAGTCAGGGTTGGGGGCGTTGGGATCCGGGGTACGTGCCCGGTGTTGCTGTGCTCTGTATTGCTGCGCCCCGTGTTGCTGGGGAGGATTTTAGGCGGCGGTCATCTGCTCCCAGACGGCGCGCACCTGCTCGGCGGTCTCCTCCAGCGAGCCGCCATTATCAATAATCCAGGTTGCGACCGCCTCACGCTGCTCGTCGGTAGCCTGCGCGGCGATGCGGGCGCGCGCATCCTCCTCACTCATGCCACGCGAAGATACGAGGCGCTGCAGGCGAGTCGCCAGGGGAGTGCGCACCACGACCACGCCCTCGAAGGCGGACGGGTCGCCGGTCTCCACGAGCAGAGGAATATCCTCCAGTACCACGCCGCTAAACTCGGGTTCGGACTGCGCCTGCTCCACCAGTTGCGCGGCACGCTCACGAATAGCGGGATGCACGATCGCGTTCAGACGCAGGCGCGCCTGCTCATCATTGAACACGATACGCGCCAGGGCGGGGCGGTTGAGGCGGCCGTCCTCATCGAGCAGATGCTCGCCGAACTCCGCGACCGTGCGGGCGAGCACCGCCTCGCCGGGCTCCATGAGGGAGCGGGAGATAGCGTCCGCATCCACCAGGAATGCGCCCTGCTCAACGAAGAGGGATGCGATGGTGCTCTTGCCGCTGCCGATACCGCCGGTGAGGGCGTAACGGCGCAGGGCAGCGGAGGCGGGGGAAGAAGGCTGGGACATGGACGGTGCTCCTGACGGGCTGTGCCACAATAGATAGGTACTGATTAGAGGAGGACACATGCAGGAAGAAACTCGCGCCAACCGATACCTTGTGCCGCGCGGCGATGAGCCCTATGAGAGCCTCCTCGAAATTAAGCGTAGCGAATTTATTGGTCACATCAAGCGCGTGAGCACCGTTGAGGAGGCGCGCGCCTACATTGAGTCGGTGCGCAAGACCTACCACGACGCCCGCCACGTGTGTTCGGCGTTCATTATTGGTGCTGACCGCGATATTCAGCGTTCCTCCGATGATGGTGAGCCCGCCGGTACCGCCGGTGTGCCGATGATGCAGGCGCTGCTGGCACGTCAGACCCGCGAGGATGGCACCACCGACCTGTCGGATGTGGTTGCGGTGGTCGTGCGCTATTTCGGTGGCATTAAGCTTGGCGCGGGCGGTTTGGTGCGTGCCTACACTGATTCGGTGGTGCAGACCCTGGATGGTGCGCTATTCGATTCGCGTGAGCGTCTGCGTGTGGGTCAGGTGCCCAGTTCGCATGCGGATGCTGGCCGCCTGGAGAACGAGATCCGTGCCGCCGGTCTGAACGTGCTGGGTACCGAGTACGGTGCGGAGGGTGCCACGATTTCTCTGGGCGTGTTTGACCGCCCGGAGGAGCTGGCGCGTGCCGAGGAGCTGGTGGTGAGCTTGAGTTCCGGTGCGGCGAGTGTGACCTGGGGGGATACGCAGTGGGTGGATTTGCCGGTCTAGGTTGCCGGCCCCTAGATTCCCAATCCTAGATTTCTGGTCCTAGATTTCCAGTCCCATATTTCCGGGCTAAAGCACCCGTATAAAGCCCTCAAAACCCAAAAGGTAGTCCAACCTTAGTTAATAGTTACTCTAACCCTAGTAATTGCCTGCTAAAGCTGATAGCCTAAAAAGCGTTGCGGAACGCACACGCCCCTCCACGGCACGGGCAACGGGTTCATTACCAGCGGTAACCCAGCCCGACGCCTCCACGAGGGAACGCGTGCGCCCGCACTGACGGGCAGGGCTCAACGCTGACATCTCAGCGCCGAGAACTGGGTACTATCTCAGCGCTGAGGTCCTGATGCTGACGTCTTGAAGCTATAGCTTAGTTGCTCAAGGAACGAGGCACAGCTGTATGCCGGTACTATACGATCCGGCAGACGGTCGAGTGTGTGCACGAACCATCTGCCGGTAGGCGCTGAGCCCCGCCCGTCACCTTACGAAGAATCAGCTAACGAACGCTCTGAAGAGCGCAAGGTCGTGAAAACGTGACGCAGTCGGGAACCTACCGAGAACAAACAAGCGAACAAGCAGGCAAGAACTCACCGGAGTTCTCCGCGGGCAGCCGCGGCGGTACCGCAACCCTCAACCGCGGGGGAGCGCGCCTCCCCAAGAGGGGCGTAGCCGAACAGCTTGAACCCGCCACCGTCGCCCAGCTACTCAACGCCTACCGCCAGCAGAACCTCGGTACCCTGTTGAGTGTGCTCACGCAGCGTCCGGCAGAATTTGCCCGCCAGCTCGGAAGGCTATGCCGCGTCTTCCCCGAACACGTTCAGGCTATCGCCCAGGCGTTCGGCACCGTGGGCCGTGCCCTGCCCATTGACGAGCTGGTGCGCCTACACAACCGCTACTCCAACGCCGCCCGCGGAGTCGGCGAACACCTCAGCCTGGACAACTCCGGCGTGGCGCACCTGGTGCAGAGCCCCGCGCTCAGCCGCGAAGGTGCGGGCCACCTGCTCATGGCGATTGAACTCTGCCTCGCCGGCAGGATGCGCGGGCTCACCATCGCCATGCCCTCCACCGAGGCGTTCACCCCGGCTGAGCAGGCACCGAGCCTTGGCTCCTGCAACCCCGCCCTGGACGGCGCCCTCAACGCGTTCGAACCGGCAGGCTGGGAACCCTTCCACCTGGACGGCAGTGAGGTGCTACTCGCGACCGGTGTGCGCGATGTGCCCGACGGCTACGAACTGTCCCTCTGGCTACTCGACGACGACTATCGGTGCCGCGCCCGCATTGAGCGCGGCGCCCCGCAGGTGTGCGTGGCAAGCTTCTACGACGAGGAAGTCATCACCCGAACCGTGGAAGAAACCGGATCGGGTGAGGCGGGTCTGGTCGAGAACTACCGCGTGGAGGAGTACGCGGAACTGGACTTCCTCAACGCTATGGACCGGCAGGTGCGCTATGTGGCGGTTACCGCCGCCGTGGGGGAGCCGCTGCTGGCGGCGCTGAATGAGAAGGGCACGGTGCCGAATAGTATTCCCGACCCGGCGGCTTTCGCGAACGGTGCGGGCGCCTCCCGATTTGAGGGGAGTATCCGCCCGGACATCCGCACCGCCGCCGTGGTTGGTAAGGGCCTGCGCACCGTCAACCACCGCGGTATGCTGCCCGTGTTGGGTGTTCCGAACCGTACCGTGTGCGCGGTGATTGACCTGTACAAGCAGCGCATCTGCGTGCCCGGCGTGGGTATTCCGCGCGGGTTGAGTGTGGAGGATGAAGAGCGCACCATGCAGCTGATTTTGAGCGCCCTGAACGGGTACCTTCCGCTGACGAACCGGGCGCTGATGAGCCTCGCCGGAGCCACCGTGGAGGTGCGCTAAATCCTTACCCGCGAGGTGCCCCACTGGCATGTACCCACTGGCGCGTAGCCACCGGTGGGGCAGGGGGTATTGCGAGTGATTATATTGCGCCAGCAGAAAAGGGTGACCAATTCTGGGACGCATTGGGCGGCTTTCCCCTAGGATGGATACATGAGTTACGCACCCGAAATTAACCGCATCGTCGCCCCCTTTGAAGTGGTCAGCCCCTTCCAGCCTGCCGGTGATCAGCCGAAGGCTATCGCCGAGCTCACCGAGCGTGTGCAGAACGGTGAGAAGGACATTGTGCTGATGGGCGCTACCGGTACCGGTAAGTCCGCGACCGCAGCCTGGCTGATTGAGGCGGTGCAGCGTCCGACTCTGGTGCTCGTGCAGAATAAGACTCTGGCGGCGCAGCTGGCGAATGAGCTGCGCGAGCTGCTGCCGAATAATGCGGTAGAGTATTTTGTCTCCTACTACGACTACTACCAGCCTGAGGCGTACGTGCCGCAGACCGATACGTTCATTGAGAAGGACTCCTCCATCAATGAGGAGGTGGAGCGTCTGCGCCACTCGGCGACGAACTCCCTGCTGACTCGCCGTGACGTGGTGGTGGTTGCGACCGTGTCCTGCATTTACGGTCTGGGCACGCCCGAGGAGTACATTGAGCAGATGGTGACTTTGCGTCGCGGTGAGGAGATTGACCGCGACGAGCTGCTACGCCAGTTCGTGGCGATGCAGTACGCGCGTAACGATATGGACTTTCACCGTGGCACGTTCCGTGTGCGCGGCGATACCGTCGAAATCATCCCCATGTACGAGGAGAACGCGATCCGCATTGAGTTCTTCGGTGATGAGATTGAGGCGATTTACACCCTGCACCCGCTGACCGGCGAGGTGATTCGCGAGGAAGAAGAAATGTATGTCTTCCCCGCAAGCCACTACGTTGCCGGTGCTGAGCGTATGGCGAAGGCTATTACCTCCATTGAGGATGAGTTGCGCGAGCGCCTGCAGACCCTCGAGTCCCAGGGCAAGCTGCTGGAGGCGCAGCGTCTGCGCATGCGTACCACCTATGATCTGGAAATGATGGAGCAGATGGGCTTCTGCAATGGCATTGAGAACTACTCGCGCCATATTGACGGTCGTGCTGCAGGCAGCGCCCCGAACTGTCTGCTGGATTATTTCCCGGATGATTTCCTGCTGATTATTGACGAGTCGCACGTGACGGTTCCGCAGATTGGTGCCATGTACGAGGGTGATATGTCCCGTAAGCGCACCCTGGTTGAGCACGGTTTCCGTCTGCCGTCGGCGATGGATAACCGCCCGCTGAAGTGGGAGGAGTTCCTGGAGCGTATCGGTCAGACGATTTACCTTTCGGCGACCCCCGGTAAGTATGAGCTGTCGCAGGCTGATGGTTATGTGGAGCAGATCATTCGACCCACCGGCCTGATTGACCCGGAGATTGTGGTCAAGCCGACCAAGGGTCAGATTGATGACCTGCTCGAGGAGATTCGCGTGCGCGTGGAGCGCGACGAGCGCGTGCTGGTCACGACCCTCACCAAGCGCATGGCGGAGGATCTGACCGAGTACTTGTTGCAGCACGGTGTGAAGGTGCAGTACCTGCACTCTGACGTGGATACCCTGCGCCGTGTGGAGCTTCTGCGTGAGCTGCGCCTGGGCACCTTTGATGTGCTGGTTGGTATTAACCTGCTGCGTGAGGGCTTGGACCTGCCCGAGGTGTCCCTGGTTGCGATTCTGGATGCCGATAAGGAAGGCTTCCTGCGTTCGACCACTTCGCTGATTCAGACGATTGGTCGTGCGGCGCGTAACGTGTCCGGTCAGGTGCACATGTACGCCGATAAGATTACGGATTCTATGCGCGTGGCGATTGATGAGACGAACCGCCGCCGCGAGATTCAGCAGGCGTACAACCGTGAGCACGGCATTGACCCGCAGCCTCTGCGGAAGAAGATTGCCGATATTACGGATGTGCTCGCCCGCGAGGAAGAGGACACCCGCGAGCTTCTGCAGCAGCGTAAGAGCGGTAAGAAGGGTGCCCGCACGGTGAGCGCGGGTGCGAAGACCGGTTCTGCGACCTCGTCGAAGATTGCCACGAGCACCCCGGAGTCGGAGGAGCTTCTCGCCCGTGCGGAGGCGCGCGTTCGTGCCGACGGCCTGGCTGCGGCACCCGCCGAGGATCTGCTGGATTTGATTGAGCAGATGAACGAGCAGATGCGCGTGGCGGCGGAGAACCTGCAATTTGAGTTGGCGGCGCGTCTGCGTGATGAGCTTGCCGATTTGAAGAAGGAGCTACGCCTGATGAAGGAGGCGGGTCACGCCTAAACCCGGTGTTCTAAGCCCGGCGTTTAGGGGCCGACGTGGGTTTTTCGCCATGAGGTAACTCATTGTTCATGAAGTTCTACTGAGTGCAGATACATGCTGTACACTATCAAGGTGTTTTACGTGTCAAATAAAACCTTGATGCTTCCGAACGATAAAGAAAAATCTGTGACTATTTCTCATAACTCTTCAGACGCACACACCACGGGAGCTCGTTCCGTTACCCGCCGCAACCTCACCCGCGGCGCGCTCTGGGCTGTGCCCGCTATTGCCGCCTCCACGACGGTGCCCGCATTCGCTGCTTCGGCTGATGATTGCAAGACAGTACACGGCCCGGACTTCACCCAGGTCGGCGGCTGGATGATTACCAATCCCGCCAGTGGCGCCCTGCAGTCGCGCACCAAGAACAAGCCCGTGACTGCGCCGGAGACCGGTCAGGCGTGGTGGTCCATGGAGAACGCAACCTCACCGAACCCCGCAACGATTCGCCTCATGTCCGTGTACGAGGCGACTCACGGCCCCGAGGGCGACCTCAACCTGAACTGCGGTGAGTTCGTGATGTCCTACAACGTCTCCGCCCTGGAGGCGACGACCGGCACCACGCACCTGCACCCGTCCATGGACATTTACCTCTTCTCGCCCGAGGGTAAAATCATTGACCGCCAGATTTTCACGACTGACCCGACCGGCAAGGCAACCGTCATGACCCGCAACGGCAAGACTCAGACCGTTCAGGGTCAGGTCATTCCGTTTGCGTCGAGCGTGAATGATAAGGCGACCGGCATCTCCGCGCGTTTTGCGTTGCGTGGCAATACGCTCATGGAAGGCATGTACCAGTTCGAGGTGGTTATTACCGTCCCGACGATTCAGGAGAACGGCACGGTGGATACGAACAAGCAGGTCAACGCGATTGCTTTCACCCCGCCGACCTTCAACACGGTCTCCTAAATTCAACCTGGTCTCCTAACTGAATGAAATATAGAAGTAGCCCTCCCCGTAATAGTTCACGGGGAGGGCTACTTTTATGTGGGCTTGCGGCGCGTGCTGGTCTGCGCGGTGTCAATCTGCGCGTGCTGGTCTGCAATGCGCCGCGTTCTATACTGTGTCTTTTTTACGCTGTGCCTTTTATACGTCGCCGTTCTCTAGTGCGGCGGCGTCGTAGCGCTCGCGGGCTTCGAGTACCGCCTGCATATTGTCCTGCGCCCAGTGACGCAGGGCGGTCATCGGCTCAATGAGGGTCGTACCGAGCGCGGTCAGTTCGTAGTCCACACGCGGCGGAATGGACGCGGTGACCCGGCGTTCCACCAGGCCGTCGCGTTCCATAGAGCGCAGGGTCTGGGTCAGGACCTTGGGGGAGACGCCCTGAATCATCGCCTTGAGCTCACCGAAGCGGGCGACGGGCTGCTCGGAGAGCGCCGCAACAATGAGCGGGGTCCACCGGTCGGTGAGGTGGCGCATCACGGTGCGGGAGGGGCAGGCGCTGGCGAGAATATTGGCGGGCAGGTCGTCCTGCGGGGTGCGGGCGGCTTCTATGGTTTCTCGTGTGGGGGAGGTGAGCGTGGTGGTCATAGCTGCTGTCTTTTCAATCTGCTGAGGGGCTGTTTTGCGGGGGTGGTGAGGGGCGCGAAAAATATTTTTAAATATTTTCCATACAACCCCATTAGTTACCTTGAGGTACCCAGTTTCTAATAGATACTATAAAACCATCACGCGGAACACCGCAAGAAAAACTACAGAAGACCTACCCGAAAGGAACCCCTCATGAACATCGCAATCATCGGCGCAACCGGCATGGTCGGCGCACGCACCGCAGCAGAAGCAATCTCCCGCAGCCACCGGGTCGACGCCTACACCCGCTCCGGCAAGGCACCCGAAGGCGCTACCGCCCACAGAATCGACCTTGCAGACACCGCGGCACTGGTCGACATCGTCAACACCCACGACGTCACCATTGTTGCCGTCCCTGGCGGTCGCGGCACCTCCGCGCAGCCGATCATTGACGCACACCGCGCACTGATCGCGGCGGCGCCCACCGGTCGCCTGCTGGTCGTTGGCGGCGCTGGCTCCCTCGAGGACGGCAACGGCAACCGCTTCGTTGATGGCGAAGGCTTCCCGGAAGATTACAAGCCCGAGGCGAAGGCATTCGCCCAGATTCTCGACGAGTACCGCGCATCCGAGGGTCTGAACTGGACCATGCTCTCCCCGGCGTTCGAAATCGCACCGGGTGAGCGCACCGGCAAGTACAACACCGCGCTGGACACCCCCGCAGGCGAGTTCGTTAGCGCCGAGGACTTTGCGGTCGCCCTGATTGATGAGGCAGAAGAGCCCAAGCACGCGGGCCGCCGCTTCACCGTTGCCAACTAGACAGTGCCAACTAAAGACTGCGCTCATTGGACACTGCATCAGCTGATTATTGCAGCGCATTTAACTCCAGCTCTAGTTCATCCTGCTGGAATCATTCATAACTACTAATAGAAAACTACAGTACAGAAAGAAGACATATGTGGCTCTTCCGAGTTGAGTGTGGGTGACCG
>NZ_KV811085.1:0-30337 GCF_001812975.1 Rothia sp. HMSC073B08
CCGGTCACCCACACTCAACTCGGAAGAGCCCGTAAAATGGTGTCTATGGCTAAGAAAACTAAAGGTAAGAAGAGCGGCGCAGCAACCGCCGCCGTAGCACTGCTGACCGAGACGAACACCCCCTTCCAGATGCGCGAATACGAGCACGTTGAGGGCGTCACCTCCTTCGGGGAAGAAGCCGCGAAGAACCTCGGTGCTTCCGAGGAGCAGGTGTTCAAGACCCTGCTGATTGTGCACGAGAAGGATTTCGCCGTCGCAATCGTGCCGGTCTCTGGCAAGCTGAACATTAAGGCTGCCGCCGCTGCCCTCGGCTGGAAGAACGCCTCCATGTGCGACCCGAAGGTCGCCGAACGCCGCACCGGCTACGTGGTGGGCGGTATTTCTCCGCTGGGTCAGAAGACCCCCTCCCCCACCCTCCTGGACGAAAGCGCCCAGCTCTTCGATACCATCATGGTGTCCGGAGGCAAGCGTGGACTGGACGTCGAGCTCGCCCCCGACGACCTGCTGAAGCTCACCAACGGAAAGTACGCTGACATCCGCGCTTAGTCCGCGCTCAGCGGGAATAATCCGCCCGGCCGCGGCGTTACATATGCCGTAGGAGCCTGGGCATGAGAGCAAACTGAAGGAGTCATGATGGGCAATTCGCTACCCGGCGTGGGTGCTATCGCCAAGAACTGGCGTGAAGTGCTCAAGCCTGAAGAGTACGCTGTTCTGCGTGAGGGCGGCACCGAGCGCGCGTTCACGGGCGAGTACTGGAACACCCACACGGAGGGTGTGTATTCTTGCCGTGCCTGCGGTACGGAGCTGTTCCGTTCCAATCAGAAGTTCGATTCGCATTGTGGTTGGCCGTCGTTTTTCGCGCCGCTGGCTGAGGACCGTGTGCGTTACCTGGAGGACACGACGTTCGGTATGCGCCGTGTGGAGGTGCGTTGCGCCGCCTGCGATTCGCACCTGGGTCACGTGTTTGAGGGTGAGGGCTACCCGACTCCCACGGATTTGCGGTATTGCATTAATTCGGTGTGTCTGACGCTGGCCCCGGCTGGTGAAGCCGCGCCTGATAAAGCACAGCCTGGTGATACTCCGGTTGACGAGGCGGAATCCGCCGAATAAACCCCGGCGATACCCCCCCCCAGCAGGCACGCAGGTGAACCCCTTATTGTGAGTCTCTCTAAATTCGAGGCTTTAAGCTCGGGCGGGTAGAATGGCGTAGTGCCTTCGCGGGCACGTCACCCCGCCCGGGCTCATGTTTGCTCGGGCGTACGCCTACCCGGGCATTTGGCCCATCGTATGGGCGCGTCGAACCAGGCAGAGGAAAAGGATTGAGTGCATGAGTACCGCAGCTGAACAGAATGCCGCAGGCACCCCTCAGCTGACCCTTAACGGTATCGAAGTTCCGGACGTTGTTCCTCTGGAGACCCCTTCCGCACCGATTCCGACTCTCATCACCACTGAGAGCGGTCTGCGTCGTGCCGCTGAGCAGTTGGCGGCGGCGTCCGGCCCGGTGGCTGTTGATACTGAGCGTGCCCAGGGCATCCGCTACGGTTCGCGTGCTTTTTTGGTGCAGCTTAAGCGTGAAGATCAGCTGTACCTGATTGACCCTGAGGCGTTTAAGGATCTGCGCATTATTAACGATGCTCTGGCGGATGCTGAGTGGGTTATTCACGCCGCAATTCAGGACTTCCCGAGCCTGGACATGCTCGGTATGCGCCCGAACCGTCTGTTTGATACGGAGCTTGGTGCGCGTCTTGCCGGTCTGGAGCGCGTGAACCTGGGTGCGACCGTTGAGGAGCTGCTCGGCTATAAGCTGGCGAAGAAGCACTCGAAGGAAGACTGGTCGCGCCGTCCCCTGCCGGAGTCGTGGCTGAACTATGCGCTGCTGGACGTTGACGTGCTCATTGATTTGCGTGACGCGTTGGAGGATTTGCTCCGCCAGCAGGGTAAGCTGCAGTACGCCCTGGAGGAGTTCGAGTACCTGTGCAAGACCCCGGTGAAAGATCCGACGGATCAGCCGGAGCGTTGGCGTAAGACGAAGGGCCGCACGATGTTGCGTTCGGTCAAGCAGCTGACGGCGCTGCGTAACCTGTGGCTTGAGCGTGACTCGCTGGCGCGTAAGAAGGACGTTGACGCGAAGCGTCTGCTGCCCGACTCTGCGATTGTGGAGGCGGCACGCACCATGCCGCGTAACGTACCCGCTATCATGTCGATTCCTGGTTTTCAGACGCGTGGTTTGCGTCGTGAGGGCCCGCGTTGGGTGCGTGCTATTGCCGCGGCGGCACGCGGTGAGAACGCCGTACCGTTCACTTTGCCGTCGACTGCCCCGCCGCCGTTGAAGGCGTGGGAGTCCAAGCGCCCCGAGAACTTGGCGCTGTTCACCGAGGTTCGTCAGGCAATTGATGAGCTCTCGGAGGAGCTGACCATTCCGGCGCAGAACCTGATTACGACCGATTATGTTCGCCGCCTCTGCTGGGAGCCGCCGGCTCGTTTTGACGAGCAGACCCTGCGGGATGCGCTCGCTGAGTACGGTGCGCGTTCGTGGCAGACGGGTCTGGTTGCCCCTGTGATTGCGCCGATTTTTGCCCGTCACCTGGGGTAGATTTCTCTAACGTTGAATAGATGTGCGTGCCGGTTGGGTGTGTTGCTGAGGCGACCGCCCGACCGGCACTTTGTGTGCCTCGCGGGAGTATGTCTCGGTAGTTTGCCATGGGATTTTGTTTCGTGTGCAAACGTGAACCAAGCTTAGCCTGCTCTCATTCGATTTTTGTCCCCAACCGGCATAGGGTGGAGAGAGTACACGAAAGGAACCACCATGCCCGCACCCAACGGATGCTGCCGCTCTCAGAAGGCATGCGCCTCCCCTGCTACTGAATCTGGCGCTACTGCATCTGCCGCAGTCGAGTCTAATGCCGTCGACGCCGCAGCAGCTACCGCCGAGATTGAATCTTCTGCTCGCGTCTTCTCCCGCCGCGCAACCCTCATCACCGGTGCCGTCGCATCCGGTGCGCTGCTCGCCTCCTGCGCTGAAGGTGACTCCAACGTTACCGCGCCCGAAGGCACCGTTGAGGTGGGTTCCGCCTCCGCAGTGGGCGTGGGCAAGGCGGCACGCCTGACTCACGGCTCCACGACCGTTATCGTCTCCCAGCCGTCCGCGGGTGAGTACAAGGCGTTCAGCACCGTCTGCACCCACCAGGGCTGCCAGGTGCAGGTGCAGGATTCCAACCGCATCGTGTGCCCCTGCCACGGCTCCGAGTACGCCGTAGCTGACGGCTCGGTCGTGCACGGCCCCGCAGAGGAGGCGCTGACCAGCTACCCGGTGCAGGTGAAGGGCGGCAAAATTTTCGTCACCCACACCTCCAAGGATTCCTAAACCGGCGGCTCAGAACCTACGTACGGCAAAACCTCTACACAGCAAGACCTGCGCACAGCAAAGCCCCGCCCATCACAATCGATGGGCGGGGCTTTGTGCTGTCTTATGGTGCCCGCTACTGATGCCTACTATTGCGGCGCGCTACTGAGAGAAGCTTAGGCAGCACATCTCAGGTACGACCGTTTAGCGGGTGTGGCGCGGCTTCTGGCCCTCTTCACGAGCGAACGGCACCTTATCGCCAGCCAGCTGCGCACGCAGGTCCGCGATAATGGTTTCCGCGGTCAGGCCGACCTCTTCCAGAATCTGCTCGCGAGAAGCGTGCGGAATGAACTCCGCCGGAAGACCCAGCTCGCTCAGCGCGGTATCCACGCCAGCCGCACGCATTTCCTGGCGGATGCGCGAACCCACACCACCGGAACGCACGCCGTCCTCAATGGTCACCACAATGCGGTGATCGCGAGCCAGCTCAATGACTGAAGACGGCACCGGCATCACCCAGCGCGGGTCAACCACGGTGGATTGGATACCCTCGGCGGCAAGCACCTTGGACGCTTCCAGAGCCACGCGAGCCATAGCGCCCACAGCAACGAACAGCACGTCACGCTGACCGGTTTCCGGGTGGGGTTCACCGGTGCGTGCCAGCACATCCACACCGTCGCTGCGGCGCTCCAGGGCGGGAATGTCCTCGCCCACGGAGCCCTTCGGGTAGCGAATCACGGTCGGTGCGTCGTTGATAGCTACAGCCTCACGCAGTTCTTCGCGCAGGGTCGCACCATCACGCGGAGCCGCCAGGTGCAGACCCGGAATGAACTGCAGCATCGCCAAATCCCACATGCCGTGGTGGCTTGCACCGTCCGGGCCGGTAATACCGGAGCGGTCCAGCACCACGGTCACGCCCGCCTTATGCAGGGCAACATCCATGAGCAGCTGGTCAAAGCCGCGGTTCAGGAAGGTAGCGTAGAGGGCAACCACCGGGTGCATGCCGCCGTACGCCAGGCCGGCACTCATCGCCACAGCGTGCTGCTCAGCGATACCCACGTCAATAACGCGCTCGGGGTGGCGCTTCTGGAATTCGCGCAGACCCACGGGAATCAGCATCGCGCCGGTAATACCGACGACGTTCTCCTGCTCATCCGCAATATCTGCGATTTCGCGACCAAAGACACCGGTCCACGACTCGGAGGTGCTGGTCGAAACATCCTCACCGGTCAGCGGGTCAATCTGGCCCACCGCGTGGAACTGGTCGTCCTCATTCGCGCGGGCGGGCGCGTAGCCGTGGCCCTTCTCGGTAATGGCGTGCACAATCACCGGGCCGGCGTAGTTCTTCGCCGCGGTCAGTGCGTTCTCCACAGCCTGCTGGTCGTGGCCGTCAATGGGGCCCACGTACTTCATACCCAGGTCTTCAAAAATACCCTTGGGTACGACGACGTCCTTAATGCCCGCCTTCATGCCGTGCAGGCCGCGGTACACCATCTGACCGACGGGGCCGCCACGCTGCAGACCGATGCGCACTGCATCCAGAGCGCTGTCGTAGCGGTGATCGAGGCGCACGCGATCCACCTGCTGCTGCACACCGTGCTTCAGCTCAGAGAGCTGGTTCGCGAAACCGCCAATGGTCGGCGCGTAGGAGCGGCCGTTATCGTTGACCACAATCACGACCTTGCGGGTGCGGTCGGCAGCAATATTGTTCACCGCCTCCCACGCCATGCCTCCGGTCAGCGCACCGTCACCAATGAGGACCACGGTGTAACGGTCATCTTCACCGTTGAGCTTGTGCGCGCGAGAAATACCGTCAGCCCACGAAATCGAGCTGGAGGCGTGCGAAGACGCAATAATGTCGTGCTCAGACTCGCCACGATCCGGGTAGCCCGACAGGCCACCCTTCTGACGCAGAGTCTTAAACGCGTGACGACCAGTCACCAGCTTATGCACATAGGACTGGTGGCCGGTGTCGAAAAGAATATTGTCCTTGGGAGATTCGAAGACACGGTGAATGCCGAGGGTCAGCTCCACAACGCCCAGGTTCGGGCCCAGGTGACCGCCGGTCGCCGACACGTTCGTCACGATGAACTGGCGGATTTCCTTAGAGAGCTCCTCCAGTTGCTCGTAGCTGAGGTTCTGCAGGTCCGCCGGGGACTGAATACCCGGGAGCAACTTGGCAGTGGCACCATTGCCAATGCTGTAGTCGGCGGTGGGTGCGCCACCGGCGGCGCTATTCGGGGTCTCCTCCTGCGGCAATGCGTTTTCAGCGGACATACACCCACACTCCTCAAGGTCGGGGCACGGCTCATTCCGTGCGTTGGTTCTTCAATGATTCTACCGTTTACGGTGCCAAAAAGCAGATTTATGTGCCCGCAGAGCAAGACGCACCGGGTTGAGCGAAAACGGCCTGAAATAACCCCTAGTGGGCAGGCTGGTGAACAGCCCAACCCGCCCAACACGGCGATTATTTGCTTCTTTGTTACGGCTACTAGCTGCGCGCTACTTGGTGCGACGGCGGCGCGGACGAGGCTTCGCCGGGGCACGCTCAAAAAGCGCCACCGACTCCACGTGATGCGTATTCGGGTACATATCAAACGCCCGAAGCTGCACCATGTCCCAACCCAACTCACGCAAAATACCGGTGTCACGACCCAGGGATGCCGGATCGCACGCCACGTACAGAATACGCTTGGGGTCCAGCGCATCCAGGCGTTCCAGGGTGGTTCGGTTCGCGCCCTCACGGGACGGGTCAAGGACCACCGCATCAATAGCGGGGATTTCACCAAACTCAAGGGCGGTCTTCAAATCCACCAGATGGCGTGCCACGTCGCCGCGAATCACCTCAATGCGGGTGTCCGCAGAGTTCTCGGTGCGGGAGCAACCATCCGGCGCGAAGTTCGAGCGCGCATCCTTATGGGTCACCGGGGAGCCCTCAATACTGACCACGGTACCGGTTGCGCCCACGGCGTCCGCGAGCGCGGCGGTGAACAGGCCCGCGCCGGCGTACAGGTCGAGGGTGCATTCGCCTTCCTGCGGGCGGAGCATGGTGAGCATGGTTCCGACCATGGTGGAGGGGGCGGCGCGGTGAATCTGCCAGAAGCCGCCGGCGGATACCTGGTAGCTGAATCGGCGGGAGCCGAAGGTGACTTCTTCGGTGACGGAGCGCAGGCCCGCGCCGAGCAGCTGGTCGCCTTCGGGTACGCGGCGGTAGGGGGTGTGGGAGGAGCCGGGGCGGCGGCGCTTGGGCTTGCCGTTGGAGGTGGACTGCGGGGTGAAGAAGAGCGAGATTTTGCGCTTGGCGAGCAGTCCCCAGGCGTCGGCTGCCTGCTGTTCGATGTCCTTGGCGACCTCTTCGATGGAGAAGCGCGGGTCAACGATGAACTGCAGGAGGACCCTACCGCGGGAGGAGACGGTTGCCTCGACTTCGCGTACGCCGCGCAGGTTCAGTTTCTCAAGCTCTAGGTTGCGCAGTTCGAGTGCGGCGAGGGGAAAGTCTACGACCGGTACGGGCTGGGAGGCGCGGTAGGGGTGCATACCGACGCGCCAGGTGACGGCGGGGCTCTTCTTGCCGACGCTGTTCTTCTGGTCGGTGTTCTTCTGGTTGCCGGGCTCGTCGCTGGGCTCGTTACCGGGCTGGGTGCGGACCTTAGTCACGTTGTAGCGCACGCGGGTACGCCAGGACAGGCCCTCGCTGTTATCGCGCAGAGGCAGCTCTTCAACGATGAGGTTGGTCAGCAGGGGCGATTCGAGGGGCAGACCGCCCAATCGGTTGATTTGGGTGCGGACGATATCGGTCTTGTAGCGTCGCTGCTCAGCCAGGCTGATGTGACCGTATTCCATGCCGCCGAGTAGTTCGGGTACACCGGTTGCTGCGGCGCGTTCCTCGTCGGTTGCGAGCGCATCCGCCTGAATCCAGGGGTGGGGGCGGCGTGCCAGGGAAGGTACGGGTACGGAGACAACATCTGCGAAGTAGAAGCGGCGCTTGGGACCGATGGCGGTGATGCGCACTTCTGCCTGTTCGCCGACGATGCCGTGACGCACGAAGATGACGCCCTGTTCGGTGCGCGCTACGAAGGCGCCGCCGTGTGCGGGTGCCTCACAGGTGACGGTGAGGGTCTGCCCGACGCTGTATCCGTCTACTTTTTTGGAGGCGGCAGGCGTGGTAGCAGGGTGAGTCACAGCATTGTCTCCTAAAGAATCACTTAATGTGAACTATTTTACACCGGATTGTGCTTTTGCTCCGATTCCGACGCCCCGCAGGGGGCACCAAATAGGTTGCAAAGGGCAAAGTCCAGGCGCTATGCGGGGTGCTCAAAGCAAAGTTACGGGGCAATTGACCGGGCTGGGCACCAGGCAAATATTTCTGGGCGCTGGGCAATCATGCTGGGCGCTGGGCGATTATTACGGCTGGCGTTTCTTCTCGCGCGCCACAGCGTCCGCCTCGTGCAGGCGACCGCGGTACACCGCGTGGCGGTTACTCTGAATCAGCTCGCGGCCTCCACCGGCTGAACGAGTAATCTTCGGGGCGACAGCTTCCGTTGGGCCTTCTGCTTCTACCGTTGATTCTTCGCTTTGTAAACGCTGATCAAAAATCTCATCATACACTTCGTCCTCGTGCATCGCCCAGGGCACGGTCGCCGTCATGACGCCAGGCTCGTGCAGAAGCGCCTGCTTGAGGCGGCGCACCGTGCGGCGGTGCAGAATACGCTGCCACCAATGCTCCACCACGAACTCCGGCAGGTACACCACCAAAATATCGCGCGGCGACTTCTTGCGGCGGCGGCGAATATACGAGACGACAGCCTCCACCGTGTCACGGTACGGCGAATCAATCACCGACAGCGGCACCGGAATACCCAGGGCGTACCAGCGTTTCTTCACAACGTCCAGGGCGGCGCGGTCGTTGTTGACCGTCAGCGCCTCAATCGTGGAGGGGCGGCCGGCACGCGCATACGAGAGGGCACGAACCGCCGGGCGGCGCACACGCTCCACGTACACGATGGCGTGCACACGCGAAGGCAGGGCCGCCACATCCGCAACGGATTCGGCGTTCAGGGGGATGTCCAGGGCGGCATCCACCGCATCGTAGTGGCGGCGAGTCACAACCATACCTCCAACCATCAGGGCAATCATTCCAAGGGAGAGCCACGCGCCGGCGGCGAACTTCGTCACCACGATGGTGACCAGCACCGCGGTGGTCACGACCACACCCACCGTAGAGACCGCAATATCGCGTAGCAGGGCGCGGCGCGGCATCTGCGCCAGGGTAATACGCAGCAGGCGCATGCGGTAGCGCACCACCGCCAGCTGCACCAGCATCATGGACAGGCACATGCCCACAATGTACAGCTGAATCAGCGAGTACACGTCCGAACCGAAAATACAGGTGAGGAAAATTGAGAATGCCGACAGCGCCAGCACACCGTTCGCGTACAGGCCGCGTGAATCCACGCTGCGGAAGAATACCGGCAGGTACTGGTAATCAGCAAGCGACGAGGCAATCACCGGGAAGCCCGTAAACGCCGTCAGCGAGGCAATAATCAGCACGCCCACCGTCGCAAAAACCAGCAGCTGCGCGAAGAACGGTGCACCCTGGTAAATCGCCAAAGCCACCTGGTACAGCGCCGGCTTCTGGTGGAAATACTCCCCCGGTGTGTGCCCGTCAATGAACAAGAAACGGGTCGTATCGTGCACCATGTGCACGCGGGTTGCCGCCGCAAAACCGAGCAGGCTCACCAGCAGGACCGAGGTGATCAGGCCCATCAGCATCATGGTGACCGCCGCGTTATATTTCTTCGGGCGGCGGAAATACTTCACCGAATTAGAGATCGTGGAAACACCCGAGAACGCCACCAGGCCGGCAGAGAACGAACGCGCCAGAAGTAGCACCAGCGCCAGGCCCTCCAGCGAATGGGTCTCCAGCTCAGGGGCAATCACGTAGGTCGCCGATTCAGCCAGCGGCAGCGTACCCGTGGCGGCACGAACCCAACCCACAATGAGGGTGACCCCCAACAGCGCCAAGAAAACATACAGCGGCCAGTATGCGATTTTTCCCAGCAACTGCACGCCACGCAACGCAAACAGCGTCAGGGCAACAATGAGCAGCACCGCAATGAGGGTGCGCCAATCCTGAATCTGCGGGTACAGCGCCACCAAAAATGAGGACGCCGAAGACATAGACACCGCCACCGTGAGCATATAGTCCATCAGCGAGGATGCACCCATCACGATTGAGGGCAACGCACCCAGTTTGCGGTGCACCAGCTGAATATCGCCCTCGGAAGCAATCTGGTTGATGTTGTACCGGTACGTGCCAATCACCAGCAGACCGACCATCGCCACACCCAAACCAATCCAGGGTGAAAAAGCGAGCGCAGAGGCACCCGCGGCGGCAAGAGTCAGGATCATCTGGTCGGCTGCGTAGGCGACCGAAGAGATGCCGTCGGCACCGAAAAGAGGCAGGGCGTAGCGCTTCGGCAGCGCGACTGCCGAAAGATTTCGCGTGCTGACCGGCTGACCGGTCAGGGCGATGCGCATCCTATCCCAACGATTCCTCACGCTGTTAAGGCTATCGGTCGCGGCTTCAAAGCTCAATTTTATTCAGCCGAATAGTGGGCATTGCGAGCGGAATATCACGGAGCATCGGCGTGGAGGCTCACCCGCCCATTACACTGGTAGAGGTAGGCGGTAACGCTTTATCACCGTAAAACATCAACACTCGGAGGGATGTATGCCTCACTTCGTCATTATGGGTGCCGGACGCGTGGGCGTCATGCTGGCGCGCACTCTGGAAGCTTCAGGGCATACGGTCGCCGTCATTGACCAGGACGAACGTGCTTTCCAGCCGCTGCGTAAAGGCTTTGAGGGCCGCCTGGTGACCGGTGTCGGTTTTGATGAGGACACCCTCAACCGTGCCGGCATTACCGAGGCGTACGCTTTTGCCGCCGTCTCTTCGGGCGATAACTCGAATATTATTGCCGCCCGTGTGGCACGCGAAATGTTCAAGGTGAAGAACGTTGTGGCGCGTGTGTACGACCCGAACCGCGCCGAATTCTTCCAGCGCATGGGGATTCCCACGGTCGCTTCGGTGCGTTGGTCCACCGACCAGGTGCTGCGCCGCCTGCTGCCCGAGCAGGCGCTCAAGGGCGACTTCCGTGAACCCTCGGGCCGCCTCATGCTCACCGAGATTCCGCTCGACGACGGTTGGGCGGGTCACGCCCTGACCAGTATCGAACGTGCCGCCGGGGTGCGCATCGCCTACATCACCCGCTTTGGTGAGGGCATGCTCCCCCGCCCCGATTCCGCCTACCAGCAGGGCGATAGCGTGCACGTCATGATGCGCACCGACGACGTTGCGGACGTAACCCGTATTCTCTCCCGCCCGCCGCGCGTTGAAGACGAAGAAGTGGAGGCGAACTACGCCCCCGCCTCGGGCCACCGCAAGCACCCCCACGCCCCGAAGAAACCCGCCGAGCAGGCGCACAACGACGGCCCCGTTATCGAGCATGAATTCCACCTCGGTGACACTCCCCCGGAGCTGCCCGACCCCCTCGAGCTCATCGGCCGCCATCGTGATTCCTCGAAAGGTGAGAAGTAAGTGAAGGTCCTCATTGTTGGTGCCGGCTCCGTGGGCGCCTCCATCGCTAAAGAGCTCATGATGAACGGCCACGACGTGACCATCATCGACTCCAAGCCCGAAGTCAAGAAGCGCGCCGATCTGCCCGGCGTGCGCTGGCATATTGGTGACGCCTGCGAACTGTCCGTGCTGCGCCAGGTGCACCCGAACAAGGCGGACGTGGTCGTTGCCGCAACCGGTGACGACAAGGCAAACCTGATGGTCTCCCTGCTGGTGCGCAGTGAGTTTGGTGTGCCGCGCACCGTGGCGCGCGTGAACAACCCGCGTAATGAGTGGCTCTTTGACGACTCCTGGGGCGTGGACGTTGCCGTGTCCACCCCGCGTCTGATGACCGCCCTCGTCGAGGAAGCCGTGGAAGTCGGCGACGTGGTGCGCCTGCTGACCCTGCAGGCTGGCGGCGCAACCCTCGCCGAGTACACCGTGCCGGATGACCACCCCGTCATCGGTTACCGCGTGGACCACGTGCAGTGGCCCGCCGATACGGTGCTCACCGCAATTCTGCGTGACGGCGCGCCAATCCCGCCCAGTTCCGACGTGGCGATTGAGGGCGGCGACGAGCTGTTCTTCATCACGACCATTGCCGGTGAGGACCAGATTCGCGCACTGTTCGCCTAAGCGTTTATGCGCAAGCTTTTGCATAGCGTTTATACATAAGTTTTGAGGAGGCGAAAGCCCCGGTCACCCATACGGGTACCAGGGCTTTCGCTTACTTTTATGAAGCTATTTCACGAAGTCGCGGACTGTGATTTAGCGGTTCTTGGAGCTTTCAGAATCTCCGGGCACCTCAGTTTCTTCAGCATCCAGCGCCTCGGGGTCCTCGCTCACCGGCGCCTCCTCGGGAGCCGACACACGCCACGCCAGCCACACGCCCAAAGCGTACAGCGGCAGACCCATAATCAGGCGGGTCGCGCCCAGCGCTTCCACATTATCCGCAAAATACAGGGGCACCTGCACGGCAAGGCGCAGCAGCATCAGCACGGTAATAATCCAGGTGGCCAGCATGTACTGGCGCAGGCGTACCGGGTTCTGGCGCCAGCTCAGCGCCTCACCGCGAATGACCGCGAAAATCAGACCCATCAGCGGCCAACGCACCAGCATCGACAGCAGATACGCCAGGATGTACACGCCGTTCGTCCAGAAGCCCACCACAAAGTAGTCGCTCGCATTACCGGTACGGTACGCGGCAAACGCACAAATCGCCACGCCCACCAGACCGGTCAGCGCACTCACCAGCTTAGAGCCCTGCACCAGACGAATCAGCGTGAACACGCCCGCCGCAGCCAGCGCCGCAATCAGGGACAGGTTCAGTTCCTTCGTCACGGTGAACAACACCAGGAACGCCACAGCGGGCAGGGAGGATTCCACCAGGCCGCGCCAGCCGCCGATAGCGTGCAGAATATCCACATCGCCGTTGGCGGTGCGGCGCATATTCGCACCCATGGAGGCGCTCAGGCTCTGCGCCAGCTGATTTTCCTCCCGCGCCGGGTCAGCAGCCGGGTTAGTTGCGGGGTTAGCGTTCGGATCGGGCTGGGTCGAAGACTGCTCAGCGCTCATGTTTTCCCTTCTCAGCAAAGAATTGCGGCACGATCTCATAGCGCGGGTTATAAATCACCGGCTGATGAGCTCTCACCGACACCACACCGGAACAGCGCAACAACGCACCGGCAAGCACGCCGGGCACCATCTGCTGCCCCTGCCACTTCAGCAGCACCCTATCCCCCGGGTTGAACGGCGCATACGGCGGGAAAGACACCTCGTGAGGCTCCTGCACCGCCACGGTCGCCAAAGACGCCGTGTTCAGATGGTGCTGCTTCTCGGGGTCCTCGGATTCCTCCTCGAAATCCTCACCGGGCGGCTCCACAATCGGCATACCAATCAGCGCCAGCGGACTCGACCACTGCAGGGGCTTCGACTTAGCCACCACCAGCTCGGCACGGTACATCGGCTTATCCTGCAGCGCAGGCAGCCATACCTGCTCCACGCGTCCGGCAAGGCGTACGCGAAAGCGCTCGGGGTACCCGGGAGCAAGAATCTGCTCCTCAGGAACCGCGAGCGCACTCGGGTAGTTCGAGAACTCAGGCATTAGCCAATCTCGGTAATCTCAGGGCCGCGGCGAGGCATCGGGCGCAGCTTGCTGTGCTCGTTCTCGGTCTCTTCCTCCACGGCGGGCTCTTCCTCAGCCGCAACGACCAGGTCGGCGGGCAGAGTCATGGGCAGCAGCTCGCGCGGCGGGCGCGGGTCGTCGCCACGGTCCACCACGACAGTGCGGAAGACTTCCTCCACGGAGGCGGCAGCCTTATCGTCACCGAGCACAGCCGCGCCGGAGATGACGCCGCGCAGGAACCAGCGGGGGCCGTCCACACCCACGAAACGGGCGATACGCTCACCGGGCTGACCGTCCGGGGTGACGGCGGGCAGGCGGGTCAGCATCTCGGCGCCGAATACGCCGGCGTAGATTTCGACGATGCCGCCCTGGGAGGCGACGGACTCGGTCAGGTCGTGACGGATGTCGTCCCAGATGCCGGTGGTGCGCGGTGCGGCGAATGCCTGCACCTGCAGGGTCGCGCCGTCGCGGGTGATGGTTGCGGCGATAACCGCGCCGGTTGCGTCGTCAGTTTCGAGGCGCAGGTTCATGCCGTCGAGCAGCTTGATGCGCAGCGCACCCAGGTCGACGTAGTCTTCGAGGTCTTCGGCGGTGACTTCTTCAATGTCGTGCGGGCCGTTGACGCGGTCGTACTTGATGACCTCGGGAGAGTTCTCCTCTTCCTTCAGCTCCTCAACCTCGACGTTGGTCTCCTCAATCTCTTCGGCGACAGCCTTGTCGATGGCGGCCTTTTCAGCCTCCTCGGCGTGCTTCTTCTTACCAAATCCGAACATGGTATTCCTACTTTCACCGCACGCAGGGTGCGGGGGTTTCTTCTCTTCTCTCGTGCGACAATCGCGGTGAGAGCAGACTAGTGGATTCCGCTGGAGCCGAAGCCGCTGGAGCCGCGTTCGGTCTGATCCAGTTCGTCCACAATGGTAAAGGTTGCGTGCTCGTACTTCTGAATGACCAGCTGAGCGATGCGGTCGCCGCGCTGCACGTGGAAGGACTTGGTCTTGTCAGTGTTGAGCAGGGTGACCATCAGCTCGCCGCGGTAGCCGGAATCAACGGTGCCGGGTGCGTTCACAATGGTGATACCGTTCTTGGTTGCCAGGCCGGAGCGCGGGTGCACCAGACCAACGTAGCCTTCGGGCAGGGCGATTGCCACGCCGGTGGGGACGAGGGCGCGTTCGCCCGGTTCCAGTTCGAAGTCGATGCGGGAGCGCAGGTCAGCGCCGGCGTCGCCGGGCTTTGCGTAGGCGGGTGCGGGCAACTCGGGGTCGAGCAGCTTAATGTGGACGTTTACGGGGGTCATCATGGTCAATACTCTAACCTTTCGCGGGTGTCTGTGCCATCACCTCGCGCTGTGTTGAGACTCTACTGCGGGGTGTTTTCGTTGCGTGTTCGCGTTCAGCACGTGCGGCGGCGTGCCGTGTTGGGTGCGACGCGGCGCTGTTCTTGCGTGCGCGGCTTTCACATACTCAACGGGGCGGGTGCACTCGGCACTCGCCCCGTCATGAGGTGTATGTCGGGTGGGTGTTAGCCCTTCCCTAAAGTTTTAGCCCTCGCACTCGATGCAGTAGGACAGGCCGCCCTCTTCGCGTGCAATCTGCGAGCGGTGGCGCACCAGGAAGCAGGATGCGCAGGTGAACTCGTCGTCCTGAGCGGGCAGAACAACAACGTTCAGCTCCTCGTTGGAGAGGTCAGCACCGGGCAGCTCGAAGCTTTCTGCTGCGCTGTTCTCGTCTTCGTCCACCGCACCGGACTGCATCTCGGAACGGCGGGCGTTCAGCTCCTCGTAGGACTCTTCGTTCTGCTCTTCGTCCTGCTTGCGAGGTGCATCGTAATCAGTTGCCAAACTTTCACGCTCCGTTGGTTCTGTGGCTGTGTGTTGGACTAGGCCACGCTGGTTTATTGAGTGCTCTAGGTGCCGCTGGTGTGTAATTAACCCCGACGGCATGCCAGGTATTGTTCACCATTGGCACCCTATTTGTCTAATCCTGGGTAGGCTTTGGACTGTTTAGGCGTCACATTCTAGCTTTTTCGGTGCGAAAAGTACATCTTTTTTTGGTGAAAATCCCGCCTCCGCTACTGATTTACCGCGCTTTCACGGTACCCTGGTAGGTAGTTTGCGTTCCGTGCAACACATTCACGAACGCGTCCGGTTCACCTATGGAGGTTCTCATGCTTGAACTGCGTCTGATTGGCGTTCACGATGACGGCGAAAATCTGGTGCTTGAGTCTGCTGACGGCACCCGCTTCTTGCTGCCGATTGACGCGAACCTGCGCACGAGCATCACCAAGGCTCGCCGTATTCAGCCCGCCCGCGGTCTGGGTGCTAAGGGCACCTACGGTCCGCGCGATATTCAGACCCGTTTCCGTCAGGGTGCCTCCGTTGAGGAAATCGCTGAAGAGTCCGGTTGGGAGCCGGAGCGCGTGCGCCGCTACGAGTGGCCGATCGTTGCTGAGCGTGCCCACATTATTCGTGCCGCTCAGAGCGTGAAGATTGGTCGCCGCAGCTCCGCTTCGGGTACCGCACAGATTCCCGTGACCCTGAGCGCCCGCATTGAGGAAGTCTCCGAGCGTTACGGTTTTGAGGACGCAACCCAGGACTGGACCACCCGCCAGCAGGAGAACGGCCAGTGGCGCGTTGAGGTTGATATTGCGCTGAAGGATTCAGTACGTCAGAACCTGCCCGCGCAGGTCGTCTTCCCCGCACGCTGGGTGTACAACCCGGCGAACCAGGGCCTGTACGCGTCGAATGAGGCGGCGTACTTCCTGATGGGCAACAGTGAGGACGCTGTTGCCGCCGCCGCAAAGAAGGCTCCCGTGGAGGTTCCTCCCGCCCGACTGCCGAAGGCACCCGAGCCCGCACCGGCACCCCTTACTTCCTCTGAGAGCGCCGATGAGCGTAAGCTCAAGGAGCTTTTGGAGCGCGCCCGCTCGGTGCGCCCGGCGCAGGTTGAAGAGCCCGAGGTGTTCGTACACCGCGAGTCCGCTGAGCCTGTAGCACCGGCTGCGCCCGCGGCACCTGTTGCACCTGGTGTGTCTGCGCCGGTAGAACCTGCGGCTCCTGCTGCACCCGAGCCCACCGCAGAAACCACCCTCGAAACCACCGACCCGCTGGCTGTGGATTCGGAAGCACCCGTTGAATCCGTTCCGGTCGAGTCCTTCGCCCTGCCGGCACCCGTCGAGGACGCACCCGCTGCTGAGGCGCCCGCAGCTGAAGCACAGCCTGAGCCCGCAGCTGAGGTACCGGCTGAGCCCGCCTCCGCGGCCGAGAAGCCCAAGTCTTCCTCGAAGAAGCAGCGCGTGAGCGTTCCCGCCTGGGACGACATCATCTTCGGCGGCCGCAAGTAAGCGAGCACCCTCGCGCCCGTCCGATTAAGGGCATCTAGACGAGGGCTTTAGTCAAGGGCCTCTAGACATACGAAAACCGCTGGTTATTCACCCGAATAACCAGCGGTTTTCGTTTATCCTCCAGCGTTTTAGAAGACTAGTACTTTAGAAAGTCTTGAGCATGCGCAACGGCACCAGACGCTCAGCGTCCGTCAGCGAACCGTGCTGACCAACCATGTGCAGGGCACGCTCCTGATAGTGGCGCATATCGTACAGCGCCCAATCGTCGCGAGCGCACACCATCAGGTCGCCAATGCGGCCGCGCGCCGCATCCGTGATGACCGGGCCGAAGTAGCCGGCGCGCATCAGCTCGCGAGAGTCAATCACCCAGGCGCGCTCGCCCCAGTACTGCGCCCAACGCTGAGCGGTGGCGGTACGTGCCGCCTCCGAGGTGTCTTCCAGGTACAGGTGCACGGCGCGCGGTTCACCGGCGGTCATGGCGATATTGCGGGTCAGCTCCTCCACGCCCGAGTAGTCGATGCGCTGGTGCTCGGGCACGTTCACCATGCCGTGATCGGCGGTCACGAAGAGTGCCGCCCACGCCGGGGCGCGCTCCGCCAGACGCTTCAGCGCCGAGTTCAGTTCCTCCAGCTGCTGTAGCCATTCGTCGCTACCCACGCCGTAGCGGTGGCCCGCCGCGTCAATCTCGCCCCAGTACAGGTACACGGTGGTGGGGGTGCGGCTGGAGAGCGCCTCCAGGGCGTAGGTGACGCGGGCGTTATAGCCGACAGCATCCACGAAGTCGCCGCCACGCAGCGCCGCCTCCGTCAGACCGGTACCGCGGTACTTACCCAGCGAAATGGTGAGCACGCGGCGGTTCGTATGGTGGCGTTCCAGCACGGTCGGCAGCGGCTGCCAGGCGTGCGGGTCCACCGACTGATCCCAGCCGGACAGGTGGTTCATGACCGAGCCCGCTCCCCCATTACCTGCCGGGTTGCGCACCTCATAGCCGGCAATGCCGTGCGCGCCGGGTGCCGTGCCGGTACCCAGCGAGGTCAGGGAGGCGGCAGTCGTAGTGGGGAACGCGGCGTCCAGCGGGCCCAGGTTCAGGGTCTTACGCAGGGCGGGCGCGTAGCCACCGTAGCTGTTGAGCAGCTGCTCGCCCAGGCCGTCCACCATGATCACGCAGGCGTGACGGAACGACACCGGGTCAACATCCTGCTCCGCGAGGCGGCCGGCAAGGTTCAGCGGGTCGGCAACAGCGTGGAACGCCGGGTCGGAATCTAGCGCGTGCGCGGGGCGCGCCAGGCTTCGCTGAGCCACCAGAGAGGAGGCGGACTCCAGCACATCGGCGATGCTATTGCTACCGTAGGCGGGCGCGGGAGGCAACGGCGCGCCCAGAACATCGTGCAGAGTGGGCTGTTCGGTGCGGGACGGGGCCGTCATAAGTTCCTCTCGGGTGTCTTAGGGGTGTAGCGAGCGCCGTTGGGGCGCTGGTTTTTATCGGCGGGTTGCGTACATGCGGGCACGGTGCAGAGCACGCGCAAAATGCTGCGCACGCTGAACCGACTCAGGACCGTCAGCGGTCGCAGAAACACGCACCGCAATGTCCTCGCGGCGCGCATCGCCGGTGAAGCCGTGGTCGGCGTTGCACTGCGGATCCTGGCAGCCAGCAGGAGCCAGCTCCATGTGCAGCGAACCGGTCCAAGCAATCTGGAAGGAAATCTCAGTCGGGGCGGTGCTACCGGCGTTGTACGCCTGCGGCTGGCTGAAACCGTAGCTGATGGTGACCGCGTTCAGGGCGCTCAGGTGCACCGCCTCCACGCTCACATGCGCCACGGTGCCCTGCGCGTCACCTTCAAGGTGCTGGTCGTCCAGGTGCGCAAAGATGACGTGCTCACCGCAGAGCACCATCACGGTGATGTGGCGGTGAAAATCATCGCGGGAGAAGTGGGTTTCATGCTGTACGAAGTGCGCGTCCGGGTTCATGCCCGCCAGCGCGTCATCCACCACTTCCAGCACGAGGTCGGGGTAGAAACCGGCATGCTTAATATCTGCGACCAGTTGCTCGCGTTCGGGGGTGGTGGCGTACATCGTACCTCTTTCGTGCGGTGCCCTCATGAGGCGACGTCGGTCGGCGCACACGATGAAGGCGGTTAGGTATTACTCCCCTCTACCTTAGAGGGTTCCAGCCGGGCTGTGCTACTTGACCACGCTAATACAGGCTCATATGACGGTGTGCAATCCCCCGGTATGCTTCGGTTACTGCCCCGCAACCGCCTTGGCGCACCCCACAGATGACGCCGACCAACCAGCCCGTCTCATCCGCTACCACCCGCTAAAATAAGAGGAGCGAAAACACACCGACACGAGGAGATATATGGCTCGCCGATCCAAATCCGCCGTCAGCGACTACCCGGTGGATGTGGTAGAGAATATCGTCGACATCGACGTATCCGCCGAGATGGAAACCAGCTTCCTGGAATACTCCTACTCGGTGATTTATTCGCGCGCCCTCCCCGACGCCCGCGACGGCCTCAAGCCCGTGCAGCGCCGCATCCTCTACATGATGCACCAGATGGGTCTGCGCCCCGACAAGGGCCACGTCAAGAGCGCCCGCGTGACCGGCGAGGTCATGGGTAAGCTCCACCCGCACGGCGACGCCGCCATCTACGACGCGATGGTGCGCCTCGCCCAGCCCTTCGCGCTGCGCCTGCCCCTCGTTGACGGTCACGGTAACTTCGGCTCCCTCGATGACGGTCCGGCAGCCGCCCGATACACCGAAGCACGCATGGCACCCGCCGCGCAGGCACTCACCGCCGACCTCGAAGAAGACGTGGTTGACTTCGTACCGAACTACGACAACCAGTTCATGCAGCCCTCCGTGCTACCCGCAGCGTTCCCGAACCTGCTCGTCAACGGCACCACCGGCATCGCGGTCGGTATGGCAACCAACATGGCGCCGCACAACCTGCGCGAGGTCATCGCCGGTACCCGCCACCTCATCGCCCACCCCGAGGCGAGCCTCAAAGACATCATGAAGTTCATCCCCGGCCCCGACCTGCCCACCGGCGGCACCATCGTGGGTCTGGGAGGCATCCGTGACGCCTACGAAACCGGCCGCGGCACCTTCAAAACCCGCGCGAAGGTCTCCATCGAGCAGGTCAGCCCCCGCAAGCAGGGCATCGTTGTGACCGAACTGCCGTACATGGTCGGCCCCGAAAAGGTCATCGAAAAGATCAAGGACGGCGTCAGCTCCAAGAAGCTCACCGGTATCTCCGACGTGGTCGACCTGACCGACCGCACCAACGGTCTGCGCCTCGTCATCGAAATCAAGAACGGCTTTAACCCGGAGGCGGTGCTCGCCGCCCTCTACAAGCACACTCCGCTTGAGGACTCCTTCGGTATCAATAACGTGGCGCTCGTGGACGGTCAGCCGCAGACCCTTGGCCTGCTCGACCTGATGCGCGTGTACATTGACCACCGCCTGAACGTGGTCCGCCGCCGCACCGAATTCCGCCTGGGCAAGCGCACCGACCGCCTGCACCTGGTGGAGGGCCTGCTCGTGGCGATCCTCGACATTGACGAGGTCATCCAGATCATTCGTGAATCTGACGAGACCGCTCAGGCACGCGAAAAGCTGAAGGCCGTCTTCGACCTGACCGACACCCAGGCGAACCATATCCTGGAGCTGCGCCTGCGCCAGCTCACCAAGTACTCCCGCCTGGAACTCGAGGCAGAACGCGACACCCTGCAGCAGGAAATTGCGGAATTGCAGCGTATCCTCGGCTCCGATGCGGCACTGCGCGAACTGGTCTCCGACGAGCTCGCCGAAGTTGCCGAACGCTACGGCACCGACCGCCGCACCCAGCTCAAAACCAAGGACGACATGCAGGTCGCCATTGAGGCAGTCACCGCGCAGTCCAAGGCGAAGAAGAGCCTGGGCCTCGCCCTCGAAATCGCGGATGATCCCTGCTGGGTGCTACTTTCGGCATCCGGCATGATGGGACGTACCCCCGGCAAGCCCATCCGCGAGGCGCTCGTGGATCCCGGCAAGCGTTTCAAGCACGACGTGTTCACCTCGATTGTGCCGACCACCGCGCGCGGCGAGATCGGTGCCGTGACCTCCGCAGGACGCATGGTGCGTCTGTCCGTCATGGACATTGCGGTGCTGGACGAGAACGGCGGCACCCCCTCCATGACGTCTGCTGTGAAGGCAGCCGAGCTGGTTCAGCTCGCCAAGGGTGAGAAGCTGGTCGCCCTCGTACCGCTGAACACGGTGCTGGCGCTAGCAACTGCGGGAGGCGTAATCAAGCGCCTCAACCCGGATTACCCGCTGAACCAGACCGAGTGGGACATCATGAAGCTCAAGGACGGCGACGAAATCGTAGCCGCCGCCCCCTGCCCCACCGACGATGCGGTGCTCACCTTCGTCACTCGCGATGCGAAGTTGCTGACCTTCGACGCGGCAAAGGTCCGCCCGCAGGGACGCACCGGCGGCGGTATCGCAGGCATCAAGCTTGCCGACGGCGATCGCCTCATCGCCCTGGGTGTGACCGCGCCCGGCGACGCGGCGGAGGTCGTGACCGTCACCAACGGCAAGGATGGCCTGGCGAGCGCCAAGGTCACCGCGCTGAGCGAGTACCCGCAGAAGGGCCGCGCGACCGGCGGTGTGCGTGCGCACCGATTCCTCACCGGTGAGAGCCAGCTGGCTCTGGCGTGGGTGGGCGTGGGCCCGGCGAAGGCGGCGTCCTCCGGCGGTGTGGCTCGTTCCCTGCCGACCGAGCACGGTGCCCGTGACGGTTCCGGTGTGATGCTCACTCAGAGCATCGGCATTGTGGGCCCGAACTATGCGGCTGTTTCTGCTGCGCTGGCGGTTAGCCCGGAGGGTGAAAAGCTCTTCTAGGCGCGCCGTTCACGGCCTTTTGACCTTAGGTTGCTAACGAAGCCGGGGGTGAAGACACGTTGTGTGTGTCTTCACCCCCGGCTTTTATGTGGTGTACCTTAAGTAACACAGCACACATTTTTTGACGCATTATTCCTAGAGGATTTGTCGTGCTTGATTTACTGTCCGTCACACCAGAGTTATTTATCGTGCTCCTGCTCGCCGCCTTCTGCGCGGGATGCATCGACTCTGTCGTGGGCGGAGGCGGCATGATCCAGCTCCCCGCCCTACTCATGGCGCCCGGATTCTCCCCCGTCGCCGCCCTGAGCACCAATAAAGTTGCCAGTTCCATGGGCACTTTGACGAGCGCCTCAACCTATATTCGCTCGCTCAAAATCCCGTGGAAAATCCTGCTCCCCGTAGCGTTCGTGGCGTTCTGCGCCTCCGCCGCCGGCGCGTACTGCGCCACGATCCTGCCAGCACATATTTTCCGCCCTGCCATTGTGGTGGTTCTAGCCGCTATCCTCGTCTTCTCAGTGCTACAACCGCGCATACCTCGCGGGCAGCCTCGCGTGCTCGCAACCTCATCGTTCCTAGTGCGCGGCTTTGCGCTGGGTCTGATTCTGGGCGGCTACGACGGCATCCTCGGGGCTGGCACCGGCGCGATGATGCTCGTCGCCCTGCAGATAGCCATGGGCTACGATATGCTCCACGCAACCGCAGCCGCCAAGGTTCTCAACACCGCCACCAACCTCGGCGCGCTCCTCTATTTCATTCCGCTAGGCTCGATTCACTGGTTCCTCGGAATTGCCATGGGATGGGCCAACATGGCGGGAAGCTGGGTTGGTGCCCGCACCGCAATTCACCTGGGTGAACGATTCATTCGCCACGTGCTCGTTATCGTTATGACCCTCATGCTGCTGCGATTGAGCGCGCAGATACTCGGCTGGGTTTAGCTCCCTCCTCCGAACCTATTCGCGCGGAGATATAAACACTCAGAACTATCTGCGCACAAAGAAATGCCCCGGTACTTTCACGAAGTACCGGGGCATTCCTCGCAGTTTCTTGCGTTCAATCTCGCCCGTGGTGGCTACGCTCAGCTGCGTTTAGAGGCGAACCACCTCATCGCAGCGGGCAATATCCTCAGGACGGTGCGACACCAGAACCGTAGCCACGGAGCTGGAGCGGGTCGCCGCATCCAAGTCAGCCATCAGCGCGCGGGCAGACTCAGCGTCCAGGTGCGCGGTCGGCTCATCCAGCAGCAGCACCGGCGAGTTCACCAGCAGGGCACGAGCCACCGCCAGACGCTGACGCTGACCACCGGAAAGGAAGGAACCGCCAGCACCCACCGGGGTGCGCAGGCCCTGAGGCAGAGCGTCAAACCACTCGCCCAGACCCACACGGCGCAGAACCTCAATCAGCTCTTCCTCGCTCGGGCGATCCGAACGGTCACGAGCCAGCATCAGGTTGCCCTCAAGGGTCGACTCGAAAATGTGAGCCGCCTGCGGGCACCACGCCGCGTAGCCACGCAGCTGCTCACCCTCCAGGACCTCACCGGAAGCCAGCACGCGACCGGATTCCAGCGGCAAGAAGCCCAGAACGGTTGCAAGCACCGTAGACTTACCGGAACCGGAGGGGCCGGTCACCGCAGTCCAGGAGCCCGCACGAGCATTCATGTTCAGGTCGGTGAAGACCGGGTGATCCATGCCGGGCCAGCGGGCGGCAGCGTCCTGCAGGCTCAGGGCGGGGTCGGTGACCTTCACGCCAAGCTCCTGCGGGGTACCGCAGCTGACCAAGGTGGGCTCGCCGGGCTTCGGCGGGCGCGGGGTATCGCTCTTAGAACCAGCCGCAGATTCGGGGCGGTCAAAGCGGTGAGCACGCTGACGGTCAGCCTCCAGCAGCTCCTCCATCTCGGCCTCCGCGCGGGCACGCAGACGCTCAACACGACGCGGCAGAACGTGGGTGTCCACCTCAGCCTCTGTCGGCACGGAACGCTTCAGGGTCGAGGTTGCAACAACGCCCTCCAGGGATACGTCACGCACGCTCGGGGCAATCGTCGCGAGCAGGCGGCTGAACGCGGGCCAGGAGCGGACCGCCTCAACATGACCCAGAGAGCTTTCCAGCATGCCGGTGCACAGCAGTACCACAATCGCCGCTTCGGGGGCACGCACGGTGCCATCAACAGCCAGCGGGTATGCAATGACTGCGCTCGCCAGAGCTGCACCGAACCAGCTCAGAGTCACGAGGGTACGACCCACGCCCTGAGCGGTCGAGCCCTTCTGCAGGGCGGACAGGTTCTCGGCGTCCAGAGCGCCGTTAGCCTTCTCAGCGGTGGTTGCCACGCCGTTAGCGCGCAGGTCCTCAGCCGCCGAGAGCATGCCGGTACCCAGGCGCAGCATCTGCGCGGTGGAGCGGCGAGCCAGTGCCTCCGCACGGGCGTCGGCGCGGAGCACAATCCACGGAGCCACAAAAGTGCTGACCAGCACGGCAAGCAGGACCGGAATCAGAGCCTGCGGCAGAATGCACGCGGTCGTAATCAGCGCCGCGGTCATGACCAGCAGGTGCGCAGCCGGCGGAATAATAACGCGCGGCACGCCGTCACGCAGCTCATCAATACCGCCCACGAGGCGTTCGAGCAGCGCGTCACCACGCAGCAGGGCACGCACGCTGCTCACGCTCTGCCATGCGCCAACCCAGGCGCGCAGACGCAGAATATTTGCGGCGGCAAGAACCTTCGAATGGGTCATTAGACGCTCAGCGTAGCGGGCGCAGGCACGACCCAGGCCGAAGAAACGCACGCCCACAATGGCGACCATCAGGTACATCATTGCCGGGCCCTCGGCAGCGCGAACAATCAGCCAGCCGGACAGCGCGGTCAGTGCCGCAGCCATCAGGGAAGTAATCGCAGCCATGATCACCGGGCCGGTTGCGGCGCGAACACCAATACCGGTCAGTTCCTTCAGGGTGCGCAGGCTTGCGAACAGGCCGGCAGGCTCGGCTTCCTCGGTCTCGGCAGCTACGGAGGCGCCCGCCGGGGCGGTGCTTTCAGCCTCGTACTCTTCCCTGTCCTTGAGCAGGTGCGCGGGGGCTTGCGCGGGAACCGCAACGCGGGCGGTATTCGCCTCGGCAGTCCAGGTGTAGCCCTGGGCGGTCTGCACGGCACGAACGAGGATATCGCAGCCAGCGGCGAGCTCCTGCTCGTGGGTCACAATCAGCACGGTTGCGCCAAGTTCCGCCAGGCGGTGCAGGGCACGGGTCACCAGGTATGCCGAGTAGGCGTCCAGGTGCGCGGTCGGCTCATCCACCAGGACCGTCAGCACGGTCTGTTCACCGCCGGCACGGTAGATAGCCTCGGCACGAGCCAGGGTGCGTGCCACGGCGAGGCGGCGCGCCTGACCAGCACTGAGGGCACCGGGTTCAAGGGCGGTCAGCTTCTCCATGCCCAGCTGAGCCAGCGGGCCAACCAGCAGCGCGGACTCGGCATCGGTGACGGACAGCTTCTTAGAGTCCATCGCTTCACCGAGCAGAGCGGCTGCACGCTCACGCTCAGCCTCGGTAGCGCTGAGTGCGTAGAGAGCCATTTCGGTCTGCACGGTCGGCGCGGTGAAGACCGGCGACTGCGGAATAACCAGGGTGGTTCCCAGACCGGTCACGCTACCGGTCAGGTGCACGGGCTCCTCCGAGCCGGTGGGCACCAGACCCTCGCGCACGGCACCGGAGAACACGTTCAGCAGGGTGGACTTACCGCAGCCGGATTCACCCATCACGCCGATAACCGCACCCCGCTCACCCTGGGCGGTTTCAGTCTGGGTGGTGCCAACGCGACGGTCCAGATTCAGGGACAGGTTAGTCAGCACGGCAGGACGCGCCGGGTAGCTCACCGACAGGTCCTCAACAGTGATGGTGGAAGGCTGAGCCTTCTGCACTGCCGAATCCTGTGCAGACGATTCCTGCGCATTCGAGTCCGCAGCGGCGGCGGGCAGAGGCGCATCAATAATCTTCTGGGCGCTACGCAGGGCGGCAACGCCGTCCTCCGACTGGTGGTAGGCGGCACCCACATCACGCAGCGGCTGGTAGCATTCGGGAGCCAGCAGCAGTACGAGAATTGCGGTGTCCAGGCCCAGGGTGCCGTTGACCAGGCGCACACCAATCAGCACAGCAATCAGCGCCACCGAAATGGTGGTGATGAGCTCCAGCGCCAGCGAAGACATGAAGGCGCTACGCAAAGTCTGCATGGTACGTTCACGGTAACGCTGACCGAGAGCGTTCATGGAGCGGGTCTGTGCACGTTCACGGCCCAGACCGATAATGACGGGCAGGCCGCGCACCAGCTCCAGAATATGGTCGGAGAGGCGGTGCAGTTCAGCCTGAGCTTCTGCGGTTTCGTCGCGGGTGTTCTTACCAATCAGGATCATGAACACCGGAATAAGCGGCAGGGTGCATGCCAGCACCATGGCGCTCATCCAGTCCAGGGCCGCCACAACAACCCAGAGGATGAACGGCACAATCGCGGTGGACACGAACGCGGTCAGGGTCTTGGTGTAGTAGTCATCCAGAGCGTTCAGGCCACGGGACAGCAACACAGCGGTCGCGCCGGTACCTTCGGGGGTGTCTGCGCCACCGGTGGCGAGCACGCGCTTGAGCAGGGCGGAACGAATCTGAGACTTCGCTCCGGAGGCGGCACGCTGCGCGCTCACAGCCAGCAGGTAGTCGGTACCCGAGCGGACGAGCAGGGCAGCCACGGCGACCGCAATCAGGCCGGGGGTAATGGTGTCTGCGTCACCGAAGATACCACCGAGGCCGAGCAGCCAGCCGCCGTGCGCCTCCAGCTGCGCCTGCGCGGAGCCCGAGAACTCAATGTAGGCGCGGTACACGTCCGGGGCGCTCGTCTCTTTGAGGCGCGCGTGCTCGGCGGCAACAGCGGCGAAACCGGCGTGTGCCGCGCGGGCAATAATCACAGCCAAGGCGGCACTGAAAAGCACCGTCGCGAGGGTGTGCACGGCGGTGATAACACCGAACGTGCTGAGGGTTTTACGGGCGTCAGGGCCCAGAGGTGGGCGGCGGTCAGCGCGGTCATTGCGCTTTCCCTCGGTCACCTCTGGTGCCTCAGTGTTCTGATGTTTGTCAGCATGACGCGGTGTGTGCGTTCGACTCACGTGTTGTCCTTAGTCTTCTGCTGTTTTTACCTCCCATCAGTTTAAGGGTTGGGCTATCCAATACCTATTTGACCAGTCAAGTTTCGGATAATTGGCTGTCCCTCACCCCGCGCTAGTTCTAGCCGCGCATCGCATCAGCGGGGCTCTTGCGGGATGCCACCCACGCCGGGTACGCCGAAGACACCAGACCGGTAAGGGCGCCAACGCCCACGCCGAGCACCACGAATCCGGGCGAGAGAACCGCCTGCCAGCCCTGCACGAGCGAAAGAATAATCGTCGCAATCATGCCGGAGCAGGCGCCGATGGAGCCGCCGAGCACGCCGAGCATGACGCCCTCCATGAGGAAGATGCGGGCAATCAGCCATTTACTCGATCCGATGGCGCGGCGCAGCGCAATCTCTGCGGTGCGCGATTGCACGGACAGATACATTGCGGTTGCCGCCGAGAGGGAGGCGAGCACCAGCAGAATACCGGAGAGCACACCCACGTACAGGCCCAGATCCGAGGCGATAGACGCGCGTAGGCTCTGCAGGTCGGAGGGGGTTTCCACGTTGATCTGGCTGGGTTCAGCGGGCTTGAGGGTCAGCGGAATTGCCTTGGCGACCGCTTTGCCGTAGCCCCGTTCGGTTTCGGCAATGTATGTGACCTGGCCGCGTCCGGTGCGCTGAAGTGTGCCCGGCGAGACAATGACCGTATTCCTGAATTCGTAGCCGCTATTGCCGGGGTCGAAAAGGCCGACGACCGGCATCAGCTGACCATCCACCCAGATGCTCACACCGGGTGCCACCTGCGGCAGTCCGCCGAGCTTAATGCCGTAGTCGACGGCGGGTAGCTCGCCGGGGCGGGGCTCGGTTGTGGCGTTATCTGCCGCCTTATCTTCGGGGAGAATGCCGAGGGCGCGGGCAGCGGAGACCGAGACGATAGCGCCGGAGAGCTGCTCGGAGCGTTCACGGTCAGCAACGTTCTGCTGGGTGAGGGTCGAGTTCATCTGTTCGAGCGCACGCAGGGTTTCGGGGTTCATGCGGGCACCGATTTGCTCGAGCCGGGTCTTTGAGGTGGAGCTGAGGCCAATCGCCGTTTTGGGTTCGTCCTCGTAGGGGCTGAACCGGGTGATTCGCACGTCGGCGGGTGCCACGCTGCTGACGAATCCGGTGTTCTTCACGTAGTCCAGCGCGCTAATGCGGTCGGCAACATTCTGCGCGGATTCGCCCTGCCGGTAGGTTCCGAGCATGTTCTGGTCATTGTCCCTGTCGCTGATGTAGAGCGTGGATTGTTCGGATCCGAGCAGGCGCTGGTTCACCTGGTAGCTGGCGGATTCGCTCATGCCGGAGGCGCTGATGAGTCCGCCCACGCCCAGTGCGAAGGACAGACCCAGTAGCAGGGTGCGTAGCGGTCGTGAGGTGAGCGCGGAAATTGCCTCGATGCTGTCGTCGGTGAGGAAGCTTCCGCGGCGATGCGTAGCGGGCTTCTCCCCCGGTGCGAGGCTGGCGGAGGCGTCTACCGGGGCACCTACCGTGGCTTCTGCCGGGGTGTCCGTTGCAGCCGGCACAGCCTCGGCAACCGGCACCGTAGCCAAGTCGGCGCGGCTCTGCTCGTGCAGCCGCCCATCCTCAATGCGGATCACGCGGCGGGCGGCGGCGGCAACCTCCGGGTCGTGGGTAATCACCAGCACAGTACAGCCGGTCGCGTTAATGCGCTGAAGAATCTCAATGACCTTGGCGCTATTGTGGCTGTCCAGGTTGCCGGTCGGCTCGTCAGCAAGAATCAGCGGCGGACGCGTGGCGAGGGCACGAGCAATGGCGCAGCGCTGCTTCTCACCGCCGGAGAGGTAGCGGGTGCGGATGCTGGCGCGGTCGCTCAACCCCAGAAATTCTAGGGTTTCTTCGGTGCGTTGCAGGCGCTCGCTGTAGGGTACGCCCTGCACACGCAGACCCATGGAGGCGTTGGTCGTGCTGGTTTCGTCCAGCAGCATGTTTGAGGATTGGAAGATGAAGCCGAGGTGGTCTCGGCGCATTTCGTCGCGTTCTCTGTCGCTGAGTCCTTCCGTGTTTTTGCCGAAGAGGCTGTAGGTTCCGCTGGTGGGAGTGTCGAGCAGGCCAATGGCGTTGAGCAGGGTGGATTTACCGGAGCCCGACGGACCAATAATGGCGAGGAATTCGCCGCGTTCGACCACCAGGTCGAGGTGGTCGAGGACTGCTCGTTCGCTCCCCTCGAAGATGCGGGTAATGCCGTGCATTTCAATAGCGGGCGCGGTACCGAGCCCGGCGGCAGGTGTAGCGGCGGACGCTACGTTGGGCGCAACTGTAGGCGCACGTTCTGGGCTTGTGTCTGGGGTTATCTTACGGCGGCTCATGAGACAAGCACCTTCTGTCCCGCGCTGAGGTTCGCGTTGATTGCGGCGTATCCGCCGGCGGTGCGTAGAACCTCAACATTGACTCGTTCGGTGGCGGGCGCGTCCTTGCTGGTCGAGGTGGAGCTTCCGCCCTTTTCAACCAGCACGTAGGTGCCCTGGGAGTCCTGGCGTACCGCGGTAGTCGGCACGGCGAGGGTGGTTGAGGTGTTGCCCTTACTGGTGATGGAGGCGCTCTGCCCCGGAGTGAGCTTGCTCGGGTCGTCGGCGCTGAATCGCACGCTCTTTGCCGCCCCCTTGGAGGGGTCGTTCTGCAGCTCACCAATGCTGGTGATGGTGCCCTCCACGCTGCCGGTGGAGGTGCGCAGGCTAACGCGGTCGCCGGCCTTGAGCTTATTGGCAACGGAGAGCTCAACGCTGGATTCCACGTAGGGTTCGCTGGTTTCTACACTCGCGATGGGGTTGCCGTCGCTGATGAGCTGGCCGACCGCCGCAACGGCGGTGACGGTGTGGCTACCGCCGGGCAGAATCGCGTAGTTGCTGCGGGCAATGCTGGTGACCCCTTCGCTGGGCACGCCGGTCAGGTGCGCGCGGTGCAGGCGCGTGACGGCGTCGAGGGTGTCTTCGGTGACGGTGCCGCTCTGAGCGGTGGCGTACCCGGCGGAGTTCAGTGCCTTCTGGAAGGCGAGCACGTCGTCGCCGTTATCGCCCAGGTTGAGGTCGCGGTACAGCGGCAGCGGCCCTTCCAGCACGAAGACGGGGTCGGCGCCAATAATGCCGATGAAGTCACCGGCCTTGAGCACGTTGCCGGGCTTCTGGTTCTGGTAGACGAGCACCGGTTCACCGTTGGTGCGCGCGCTAATCGGGGCGGTCTCTCCCGCCTTGGTGGTTCCGGCAATGGCTAGTCCCTCACTGACGGTGCGTTCTTCAACCTTCGCCCAGACCGGGATCACGGTTTTCGCCTGCACGGCCGGGTCGGGGCCCGTGGCGGCGTAGCGGGTACCCAGGTAGAAGGACAGCATGAGCGAACCGATGGCGAGGATAGCCAGCAGCAGGAGCACGCGGGGTCGGGCGATGCGCTCGCTGAAGCGGTGCCCGCTGTTTTGGTTTTTCGTGTGAGTGGTCATGGCGGTGTCTTTCTGAACTGTGTCAGCGCTGTCTATTTCTCTGCGCTGCCTATTTCTTAGCGCCGTCTTTCGGTGCGCTGTCTTTTAGTGCCCCGGTTTACTGGTGCTCCAGAACGTACTGCTTGAACTTCTCGTCACGCTCACGTTCTGCCTTGCGGTCCTGCTCAAGCTGCGACTGGTACTTGCGGATGAGCGGCATCTGATACTGTGCCTCCAGGTCGTAGAGCTGCTTGCTCATGCCGACCTGCTGGTTACATTCGGCCTGGATGGTGGCGATGCGAATTTCCTCTTCGGAGGCGGGTTCGTTGAAACCGCCGTTCTTGCTCTGCTGCTCAGCCAGCGGGGATTCCTCGGCTACCGACCCTGCCTTATTGGGGGTGAGACCGCGGTCGGAGACGCACTGCTTCCACTTCTC
>NZ_KV811085.1:30437-100631 GCF_001812975.1 Rothia sp. HMSC073B08
CGGCATTGCCCGCCTCGGTGGAGATACGACTGGATGTGGACTGCACATCATTCTCGGGCCTCTTACCTTCGGGCACCGCGGCGTCCAGGGTCTCGCGGACCTTGTCATCACATTCGATGATGAGCCTCTCCTCGGGGCTGAGGCTTGCCCCTGGGGTGACGGAGATGGGAGCTTTGGCGTTGGGGTCTCGCTTCTGAAAACCGTACTTCTGGGCGTACTCGACGTTCCAGGGACCGTACTTTCGGCCCAAATCGCCACGCGGCGCGCTTTCAGATTGGGGAGCTTGGTCGGGGTCGGTGTAGCTCTGCCCGTGTTCGGCGTAGCACTGCTTCTTGGCAATCTGATAGGCCGTGTATTCGTAATGAGTGCCCACCTCGTAGTAGACGTAATCGTCCAGGGGCATCTTTACGATGTCCTGTTCCGCGTCGAAGATGGCGTGGACGCTTTCGTCGCGTTCCAACGGCGGGTTGAAGAGCGAGCAGGCGCTCAGGGGCATGATGCCGATGCAGAGCAGGGCGCCCGTGGCGAGCAGGCGGCGGCGCGTGCCGGTACGAGGGGCGGTGGTGCGGCGGGTGAGGGACTTCATCGTTGAACACCTTTCATAAGAGTGAGTTGTACACCACATTACACGTTCTACTCCCTGTCGCGCTCGAATTTCGGGGGGGGTGTGCACCAAAAATTTTTGCGCGCCTACTCATCTGCCGAGAGTTGCATCCGCTACGGTCATAGTCCCCTGCAGGAATAGTCCTCTGTGCGCCTACTCCTCTGTGTACCTGGTCCTCAGCGGGCATAGAAAAATCCCCCGAACTTCTCAAAAGAGAAATTCGGGGGATCCTTCAATCAGCTACATGCTACTTGGTCGGCAGTTCAGCCAGTTCGGTAGCGTCGTGAGCGTCGGGGATGTGATCCACGTGCAGACGCTTACGGAAGACCCAGTAGGTCCAAGCCTGGTAGACGAAGACGACCGGCAGACCAAGGCAGGTCACGAAGGTCATAACGCCCAGGGTGTACTCGGAGCTGGATGCGTTCGCAATGGTGAGCGAGTATGCCGGGTCCAGGGTGGAGGGCAGAACGTTCGGGTACATTGCGGTGAAGATTGCCAACGCGCCGAATGCGAGAAACACGGACAGACCAGCGAAAGCGCGACCCTCACGGCCACCCTTTGCGGAGATCCAAGCAATCAGAACAGCAACCACAGCCAGGATGGTGCACAGCCAGGAGACGCCGTTACCGGTGGTGAAGTCCAGGGTCAGAACCCATGCAACGATCGGCAGCAGCAGGACGGGAGACCAGCGTACCAGGGTGTTGCGGGCACGGTCACGGATGTCACCATCGGTCTTCAGAGCGATGAAGGCAAGACCCTGAACCAGAGCGAAGCCCACGAAGCCCAGGCCGCCGAGCAGAACCGGCAGGGAGACCCAAGCGAAGGCGCCGCCGACGCGGTCACCATTGTCGTTGATGGGCAGACCCATGGAGGTCAGGCCCAGCAGAGCACCGACGAGCAACGCGATGAAGAAGGAAGAAACAGACAGAGCGATGTTCCAGTTACGAATCCACTTCTCGTCGTTCTTCTTACCGCGGTATTCAATTGCGACCACGCGCAGAATCAGGAAGACCAGCGCGAGGGTCAGAGGAATGTACAGAGCCGAGAAGAGGGCTGCGTACCAGATGGGGAATGCTGCGAAGATAGCAGCACCGCCGGACACAATCCACACCTCGTTACCGTCCCAGACGGGGCCGATGATGTTCAGCAGCAGACGACGTTCCTTCTCGTTCTTGGTGAACTTGGAACCCATCAGCATACCGACGCCCAGGTCGAAGCCGTCGAGGATCAGGTACATGATGAGGAAGACGCCAATGGCGACAAACCAGAGGGTGGGCAGGCCAGGCTGACCGGCAAAGATATTGAAATCAAAGTTCATGGTGAATCAATCCTTACCCGCCTAGTAGGCGAACTCCAGCACATCGCGCTTGGACTTGTCGTTGGACTCGTCCTCGTGGTGCGATTGAACCAGCTCGGGCATTGCTGCCACAACACCGGCCTTGACGTACTTAATGAGCAGGTAAACCTCAACCACCATCAGCACACCGTAGAGCAGGCCCAGGGTGAGCAGGGAGAAGAGGATTTCTTCACCGGAAACACCCGGGGAGATAGCTGCTGCGGTGAACAGGTGGATCGAGGGATCACCCTGAAGGTTCGGAGCCACAACGAAGGGCTGGCGGCCCATTTCGGTGAAGATCCAGCCCAGTGCGATGCCAAAGAAGGGAGCCAGGATAGACCAGACAGCAACGTTCTTGAGCAGCTTGGACTCAGGGACGGTGCCTACGCCCTTCTTACGGGTTACCCACAGTGCGTAGAGGTAGAAGGGCAGAACGATTCCGCCGAGGCCCATCATGCCGCGGAAGCCCCAGTAGGAGACCTCGAGGGAGGGCAGGTAGTCAATCTTCTGACCTGCGCGCTCACCGTAGAGCGGGTTGTTGGGCAGGTTGGTGCCGAACTTAGCTTCATACTCGGGCAGCAGGGTCTGGATGCCCTTCACCGGGGTGTCGAAGTTGTCGTGTGCCAGGAAGGACAGCACGCCGGGAACCTCGATGACGGGGGTGATCTTGTCACAGCTCTGAGCGCCGAGCTCACCGACGGTCAGAACGGAGAAGGAGGTGCCGTCGTGGCACGCAGCTTCTGCAGCAGCCATCTTCATGGGCTGCTCGTGAATCATCATCTGCGCCTGAATGTGACCGGACGCGCCGATACCTGCGAAGGCGAGGAGGCCCACAACAGCGCCCAGGCGCAGGGACTTGAACCAGACCTGGAAGTCTGCCTTGTCGCGTGCGCCCTTGTCGGACTCACCAACAACGACCTTGCCGTCAACGACCTTGTCGATGCCGTCCTTGCGGCGGCGCCACAGCTTGTACCATGCGATACCAACCAGGAAGCCACCGGCAACCTGGATAGCGGAGGTGATGACGTGAGTGAAGGTCACCCATGCGAGGGGGTTCAGCAGCACAGCGCCGATGTCGGTCATACGGGGACGACCGTCAATCATTTCTGCACCAACGGGGTGCTGCATCCAGGAGTTTGCAACCAGAATGAAGAATGCAGAAATCCAGGAGCCGAGGACTGCCATGAACAGCGAGAATGCGTGTACAGCAGGCTTGAGGCGATCCCAACCGAAGATCCACAGACCCAGGAAGGTCGACTCAACGAAGAAGGCGAAGAGGCCTTCCATTGCCAGCGGAGCGCCGAAGACGTCGCCGACGAAGCGGGAGTATTCACTCCACGCCATGCCGAACTGGAATTCCTGAACCAGACCGGTGGCCACACCCATTGCGAAGTTAATGAGGTATAGCTTGCCCCAGAACTTCGTCATGCGCTTGTATTCGTCCTTCTTGGTACGAACGTAGCGAATGTACAGGTAGGTCACAACAAGGCCCAGACCCAGAGTCAGCGGAACCATGAAGAAGTGGTAGACGGTGGTAATACCGAACTGCCACCTACCAAAATCAAGGGGATCCATTGATAGGTCCTTACTATGTGTGTACTTAATGTGTGTTTGTGCCAGATTTCGGGTAGCCCGCCATCGATGGAGGGCATACGAGAGTTACTGACACACTGTCTCTCATGCTTCTAAGGTACAGGGTTTTCCTGAGGAGCTGTGAGTAGGCTGTGCATAGTATGGACGTTTATTGTTTGACGTTTCGCTAAAGGTACGTTGAACGTTATCCCCCGGCGTGCGGGTGGATTGAGGGGCGAAACGCTGTGGTGCTGTGCGGGGTTGCGAAGTAGTTTCGGAACCGCGGTAAAACTTTGCATTTTTATATTATTTCTGCAAAATTTTGGTGACAGATTCCCGGAATATGACAGGTGGTTCAAGTAGCACTCAAAGCTTAAATTTGCCTAAATTATACCGATTTTACTGAGATTTCCAAGAAATAGTGTGACTATTATCACAGAAAAATCATGGAATGTGACACGCCAGGCACCGCTCCCCCGCAAGGTACCGCAAGCTACATATCGATGCTCTCAGTATCCAGCTGATGAGCACCCGCAATGATGAACTCCTTACGCGGAGCCACCTCAGAACCCATCAACAGGGAGAACGCACGCTCGGCAGCCTCCGCATCCTCAATGCGAATACGGCGCAACATACGATGACGCGGATCCATCGTGGTCTCAGCCAGCTGGTCAGCGTCCATCTCACCCAGACCCTTATACCGCTGAATGGGTTCCTTATAGGACACACCCTGCTCCTGCAAAGAATCCAGAAGCTCATGCAGCTGCTTCTCCGAGTAGGTGTACACCATCTCGTTCGGCTTGCCGCGGCGCACCACCTCCACGCGATGCAGCGGCGGAACCGCAGCGTACACGCGACCCGACTCAATCAGCGGACGCATGTAACGGTAGAACAGAGTCAGCAGCAGGGTACGAATGTGGGCGCCATCCACGTCCGCATCGGTCATCATAATGACCTTGCCGTAGCGGGCAGAGTCCAGGTCAAAGGTGCGGCCCGAACCGGCACCAATCACCTGAATCAGCGCCGCACACTCAGCATTCGCAAGCACATCAGTCACCGAAGCACGCTGAGTGTTCAGGATCTTACCGCGAATCGGCAGCAGAGCCTGATACGAAGAAGAACGCGCCAGACGCGCAGTACCCAGCGCCGAGTCACCCTCCACAATGAACAGCTCAGAATGCTCAACATTGGTCGAACGGCAGTCCACCAGCTTAGTGGGCATGGACGAAGACTCCAGCGCGGTCTTACGGCGCTGAGTTTCCTTATGGATGCGCGCCGAGACGCGGGTCTTCATCTCAGAGACGACCTTCTCGCACAGAGCGGCCGCCTGAGCCTTCTCCGCACGGGCAGTCGACTCCAGGCGAGCCTTCAGCGCATCACCCACGACCTTCGACACAATCTGGCGAACCGCCGGGGTACCCAGAATCTCCTTGGTCTGCCCCTCAAACTGCGGCTCGGCAAGACGCACGGTCAGCACGGCGGTCAAGCCGGCGAGCACGTCGTCCTTCTCAATCTTGTCGTTACCCACCTTGTACTTGCGGGCGTTATCGGCAAGGTGCTTGCGCATCACGCGCAGCAGGCCCTGCTCAAAACCGGTCGTGTGAGTACCGCCCTTGGGGGTGGCAATAATATTCACGAAGCTGCGGACCGTCGTCTCATAGCCAATGCCCCAGCGCAGCGCAACGTCCACTTCACAATCGCGCTCCACATCGGTCAGCTGCGAGCGGCCGTCCTCACCCAGCACCGGCACGGTCTCGGTGAAAGAGCCGCTGCCGCTAAAACGCCAGGTGTCGGTAATACGCTCATCGTGCGCCAGAAACTCGACGAACTCGCTAATGCCGCCGTCGTACTGGAAAACTTCCTCGTGGGGCTCCAACTCGCCGGGGGTGCCGGGCAGTCGGCGCTCATCGCGGATACAAATACGCAGACCCGGAATGAGGAACGCGGTCTGGCGCGCACGAGCAGCTAAGTCCTCATAGCTGAACTTAGCGTCGGGGGTGAAAATCTGCGGGTCAGCCCAATAGCGCACACGGGTGCCGGTCACGCCGCGCTTAGCGCGACCCACAATCTGCAGGGCGTCAGTGCCCTCGGTTGCGGGAGTGAACGGATCTTCGGGCTTGGGGGTGCGGCCGGACTCAAAGTGGCCGGGAATGCCGTGGCGGAAGGACATCTGGTAGGTCTTCGAGCCACGATCCACCTGCACGTCCAGGCGGGAAGACAGCGCGTTCACCACGGAAGCGCCCACGCCGTGCAAACCACCGGACGCGTTATAGGAGCCGCCGCCAAACTTACCGCCGGCGTGTAGCTTAGTGAACACGACCTCCACACCGGACAGGCCGGTACGCGGCTCAATGTCGGTGGGGATACCGCGGCCATCATCGCGCACCTCAACCGAACCGTCACGGTACAGAATGACCTGAATGGACTGGCCGAAACCGGCGAGCGCCTCATCCACCGAGTTGTCGATAATCTCCCAGAGGCAGTGCATCAGGCCGCGAGAGTCCGTGGAGCCAATGTACATGCCCGGGCGTTTGCGTACAGCTTCCAGACCTTCCAGCACGGAGAGGTGACGGGCGGTGTAGTTCGAAGACGCCACGGGAATCCTTTCGGGTGAATATGTCTGCAGTGGTGAACGCGTGCCACCGGGCGGAGTGCGAGTCCGGCTCAAGTGCTACGGGGGCAGAACGACAGCGGGGCACGACGCGTGTCGTGCCCCGCAGAGCGTTCAACGTTCGGAACTCTATTCTAGCGTGGCTTGGGGAAAAGAGTGATTAAGACAGTCACCGCTAATGCGCTGCTCTGCTCCCACGTTCCTTCCCCTAGTGAGCCTCACCCGAGGCGCGCGAGGAGCTCTCGTGACGGTTCGTGACCATGATATTGGACTTGAAGTAGAACTCTTCGGGAAGCTCATTCGTGACCGGGCCGTGCGGGAACTCGCTGAGCTTTGGCACGAAGTACCAGTCCATCAGCTCGCCACTGCTCTGCTTGAGGACGCGGCGTTCCCTCATGGCGTGGCGTACCTTGCGGCGCAGGCGCGGGCTGTCTTTCAGGGTGCTGGTGAAGACCCACGGAGTCTCGTAACCCTCAGTAATCATGCCGAAGGTGATGCGCAGGTTGCCGTTCTCGTCGGCGTCCATCGTGAAGTCGCCGTCTGCGATATCGGTGAAGGCGAGCATCCAGCTGTGTCGGCGTTCGTAGCTTTCGCGGGTGGTCTGCAGCGCCGCAATGATGCGGTGGTCGATCAGCAGCTCCACCTTGCGTTCGGTGATTTCGCCCAGACGAGCGTAGGAGCCGAAGGCGCGGTTGGCGCCGCTGCGGCGAGGCCACTTCGTCACCGCACCGTGCGGCACCTCCCCCGCAAAGGTGAAGGGGCCCGTCATGGTGCCGGGCAGACGCAGACGCTCAAACGGAGCGGTCGGCAGGAAGGTCGTCAGCAGCTGATTGGAGCTGACCGATTTACCCCAGCGCGCCATCTCAAAAATGGTCGGTTCAGGGCCTACAGGGTAGATATGCGGCATCTTGCGACCGAACTCGTCAAAGCCCTCAATAAACTCGCCGTTGGAGCTGTACCCGGGCATGGTCGCACCGAGCGGGCGAGTCCACGACCCCGAATACGGCTTGGTCAGATGCGGGTTCTCCACCGGCAGGATGCTGGTGCGAGCACCCAGGTAGGCGGGCATGCGCGAGAGGTTACGCCAGGCGAACTTCGCGGCAACCGCCTCGCGCCACCACATCGGGCGTTTGCCCGGGGTCTGCCCACCCAGGCAGTGCATGAGCAGCCAGAATCCAGCCCAGCCGAGACACCCTGCGGCAACCACGCAGAAAATAATAGTCAGCACAGTGTGCAGGGTTCCGGTCGCCCAGATATTCGTGGCGATCAGAGCCATAAACGCCACCCACGCCGCCATGACGTACGGGCCGAGCGTAATCATCGGATCGACCACCTTCACGGCGGCAATGACGCGGCGGTTCAGTCCGCGCCACACGTAGGAGTACGCCCAGCATCCGGCGGCAAGGGCGAGTGCCATCAGCAGAAGAAGGATGAGCATCGGTGTGTCTCTTTCGCTGCAGGTTTTTCTACCGCGGTCGGTGACAGCAAGCGTCGAGCAGATGCCCCGCTGAAAGGCTCTTCAATAGCAAAACTCGCCTGCCGAAGGTACCTTCAGCAGACGAGTTTCTTTGGTGTCACTAACCTTGAGGTAAAACTTCTTTACCTATTGTGCCTTTAATTGGTATCCCTGTGGGGGATTTTAGGGGGATGCACGAAAAAATCGTACCCAACCCCGCGTTTCCACCCAGCAGAGCGGCACAGCGAGTACGCTCTGGCGCCTCAGCGACGGTTTTAGACAGCGATTTTAAGAGGCCAGCGCCGCCGCAATCTGAGGAATCAGCGCCTCAAAAGCACGCGCACGGTGGCTAATCGAGTTCTTAATCTCGGCGGGAATCTCAGCGCAAGACTTGCCAGCGTACTGCCCCTCATACAGGGCGTTCTCACCGTTCAGCTCCACGGGGCGCAGAATCGGGTCGTAACCGAAGCCGCCCTCCCCCGCCGGTGCGGTCAGCAGCTCACCGGGCAGCTCGCCGTACTCGACCGCCTCAAAACCGCTCGGGGAGGCAACCGAGGCCGCGCAACAGAACTTCGCGCCGCGGTGCTCGGCAGAAATATCGCTCAGCTGAGCCAGCAGCAGGTTCAGGTTCGCGGTGTCATCGCCGTGGCTACCCGCCCAGCGCGCCGAGAAAATACCGGGAGCGCCGTTGAGCACATCCACCGACAGACCGGAATCGTCAGCAATAGCGACCAGGCCGGTTGCCTCGGCAACAGCACGAGCCTTCAGCAGGGAGTTCTCAGCGAAGGTCACGCCGGTCTCGGGAACATCGGGTGCGTTCACGCTGGAGGCGTCAACCACCTGGGTGTCAACGTCCAGGCCGTCAATGCGTCCGCGCAGAATTTCGCGCAGTTCCTTGAGCTTGCCCTTATTGTGGCTTGCCAGAACAATCTTTGCATCTGCCATAGTTTCTCCTTGTCGACGGAACTAGTTACTGGGACGGGTTAGTGTGCCAGTGCTTCACGCTGAATCTGAGCCAGCTCGGCGGTGCCTTCCAGAGCCAGGTCGAGCAGGCTGTTGAGCTCGTCGCGGTCGAAAGGCGCGCCCTCGGCGGTGCCCTGAACCTCAACGAACTTGCCGCTGCCGGTGACGACCACGTTCATGTCGGTCTCGGCGCGAACGTCCTCGGTGTAGGGCAGATCCAGCATGGGGGTGCCGTCAATAATGCCCACCGAAATTGCGGACACCGAATCGATCAGCGGGTTCGCCTTAGCGGGCAGAATCTTCTGCTCCTTCGCCCAAGAAATAGCATCAGCCAGCGCCACGTACGCGCCGGTAATAGAAGCGGTGCGGGTGCCGCCGTCAGCCTGCAGAACGTCACAGTCGAGCACGATGGTGTTCTCGCCCAGCTCATCCATGTTGATGACCGCACGCAGGGAGCGACCAATCAGGCGAGAAATCTCGTGGGTGCGGCCACCCACGCGGCCCTTGAGCGACTCGCGAGAAGAACGGGTGTTGGTGGCGCGCGGCAGCATCGCGTACTCGGCGGTCACCCAGCCCTTACCTTCGCCCTTGAGCCAGCGCGGCACGCCCTCAGTGAAGGATGCGGTGCACAGCACGCGGGTGTTGCCGAACTCGATGAGGGCGGAGCCCTCAGCGTTGCGGGACCAGCCGCGGGTAATGGTGATGGGGCGCAGCTCGTTGAGGGCGCGGCCGTCTTCGCGGGTTGCAGTCATGGGTTCTCCTTGAATCTGTCTGCGGAATCTGTGTCTGTCTGTTGACTCTATGTCGAAAGGCAGGCGGAGCTGAGCGCAGTTTGCACTAGTCCAGCTCGTTTTAGCTTAGCTCGGGTTTGGCCTAGTCCAGCTCGGGCTTGGGCAGCGCAATCGCGGTGTTCAGCGGCGGATCGAGCACCTCCACCACGTTCAGGGTGGACGTGACCGGGTGAGCCTCCGTCGGGCGCGGGTAGATGCGGTAGCTTGCCGCCATTTCGGCAATGCCGACCGGGCCGGAGAAAGCACTGCGCGCCTCCGCGCGGGCGATGTCCGGGTCGTTCCACACGGGCAAGTGGGTTAGCAGCAGGTTACGCACGCCCGCCTCCGTGGCGGCTTCGCCGGCGCGCTTGCCGGTCAGGTGAATACCGCGCAGGGCGTCGTCGCGACCCTCCTGGTAGGCTGCCTCGCAGAGGAACAGGTCAGCGCCGCGCGCAGCCTTGACCAGCCCCTCGCACAGGTCGGTATCGCCCGAGTACGAGAACACGGTGTGGCCCTCGCGGTCGTTGCAGGTGATGCGCAAGGCGTACGGATCCTTCGAGGGGTGAACCACACGGAACGGCTCCACGCGGAAGGGACCAATCTGGACGGGCTCACCCTCAGTCCAGGTGTGGTACTCGAACTCGGTGCTCATGCCCGGATCCGGGTCCAGGCCGTGAGTCGCCGAAAGGTACTCGTTAATCGCGGCGGGACCGTACAGCGGAATGCGACCCTTAGGCCAGCCGCGCGGATCCCACTTGACCGCCACGTGCAGACCGGACAGATCGATGCAGTGGTCCGGGTGCAGGTGCGAAATCAGAATCGCGTCGATATCGCTCAGGTCGATATGGCGCTGGAGCATGCCGAGGGAGCCGTTGCCCATGTCCATGATGATGCGCCAGGTTCGACCCGCGAAGTCCGTGGCGGTGAGCATGTAGCAACTAGCCGGTGAGACGGGGCCGGGAAAGGAGCCCGTGCAACCGATAACGGTTAGACGCATGAGGTGTCGTCCTTAGGGGTGGTGCCAGAAAATTCGGTGCCCGCGACAGTGTGTGCTGCCTCTGCAGGATCTGCCGATTCGTCGAGGGTGATGCTGCGGTGTGCCGCAAGCATTTCGGGGGTGAGTGCCGCCAGCGAGCCGGTCGGGTAGCGTTCCGCCACGGAGCTGGTGTGGCGCACGTTGGTGACCTCGGGGCCGAGGAAGCGGCGTGCCAGCTGCGAGAACGTCTCAGATTCGCCGGTGGCGAGGAATTCGTGGTGCGGGTTTTCCGCGGGGACCGGGCTTTCAATGGCGTGGTTGAGCAGTTCGCGGTACACGTCCTTCGCGGTCTCATCCGCGGAGGAAACCAGGGTGACGTCCTCACCCATAATGTAGGAAATCACGCCGGCCAGCAGCGGGTAGTGGGTACAGCCGAGCACGAGGGTGTCCACGCCGGCGTCCTTGAGCGGCTGCAGGTACTCGCGGGCGGTCTCCAGCAGCTCGGGGCCGGAGGTAATGCCCTTCTCCACGAACTCCACGAAGCGCGGGCACGCCACCGAGTGCACTTCAAGGTTCGGGGTAATCGCGAAAGTGTCCTCGTAGGCGCGGGAGGTGACGGTCGCCTCCGTCGCAATCACGCCGATCTTGCGGTTACGGGTTGCGGCGAGCGCACGGCGGGCGGCGGGCTGAATCACCTCGATGACGGGGATGCCGTACTGGCGGGTGTAGCGTTCGCGGGCGTCGCGGAGCACCGCTGCGGAGGCGGTGTTGCAGGCGATGACGAGCATTTTCACGCCGGAGTCGACGAGTTCATCCATGATGCGCAGCGCGTTGGCGCGTACTTCTGCGATTTTGAGGGGACCGTAGGGGCCGTGGGCGGTGTCGCCGACGTAGATGATGCGTTCGTGAGGCAGCTGGTCCATGATGGCGCGTGCCACGGTGAGTCCGCCAACGCCGGAGTCGAAGACGCCGATGGGTGCCGCGGCGGTGGGGCCTACGGGCGCGGGGCTTCCCCAGGGGGTGCGGGCACGGTAGGGATTTGTTGCGTCGATGCTGTCACTCATGTGTCACCTACACTTCGTTATCGGTCGGGTACCACGTTCTATGCTAACTCGCTAAGGTTACCCTTTTAGTCCGTTGAGCGGTTATATGAGTCGAGAACCACCATTATGTGGTTGTATATGACGATAGTTTGAAGGGAATTTGAAAAATTCGTTCTATTCTTGCTCTTTTTCCCCGCCATCTGCCCCGCCGGACTTTTCCTCTTCTTCGTCGTCCAGCCCGTCGAGCATGGCGAGCATGAGCGAGTCCTGAACCCAGGAGACAAAGTTGTACACCACAGCCATGTACTCTTCTTGGGTCTCAATCTCGGAAGGATCGGTGAACGCCGCAATATCTTCTGCGGTGTCTTCGTCCACGATGTAGAGGCGGTCGGCGAGCACCAGGCGAATATCACCGAGCGCGGCAGCCCAGGCGCGGGCGTGTTCTTCGTTCAGGCGCAGGTCGCTGGATTCAATGTCGAAGACGAGCATGGCGAGGTTCGCGCGTTTGGTTTCGCGCAGGTCGCGTTCGGTGTAGCGGCGGTATTCGGTGGCGGCCTCGTCGTCGCTGCTTGCGGCGGGTAGCAGGCGTGCTACGGCACTGTCGGCGGGGATGGGGGGGTTTTCGGTGATGCCGACCAGCGCCTCCAACGGGTCGACGGTGCCGCCGTCGGCGGTGGTATCTGCCGGGCGTAGTAGCGCGCGCACGTCTTCGGCGAGTTCGCGGATCAGGTCGCGTTCGGCGGGTTCGAAGGAGGCGGTGTAGCCTCCGGGGGTGCGGCGGAAGGGTCGCGCCATTAGTTTTCTACTTTCTCGAAGGTTGCCAACAGGCCCCAGGCGTGCATTGCCTGGGTGTGTTTTTCGGCGTCTTCGCGCGAGCCGGTGAAGACGATTGCCTTGCCGTTGTTGTGCACCTGTAGCATGAGCTCTTCTGCGCGGGCGCGGGAGTAGCCAAAGTGGCTGCGGAAGACGTAGGACACGTAGGTCATGAGGTTGACGGGGTCGTTCCAGACGATGACTTTCCAGGGGGTGTCTGTGGCGAGGATGTTCTCCAGGGTGGTGTCGAGGTCGGTGTCCTCGAGGGTTCCGGTGGAGAGGGTCACGGCGGTAGTGTTCATTGGTTTCCTTTGCGGCCGGTTCCCTTTGATTATACGGGCGGGTATGTGTTGCCCCTGTGTTCGTCCTGCGCTACTGCGGTGTTCGTCCTGCACTACCCCGGTGTTCGTCCTGCGTTGCTCCCGCACAGAGTGCTGGTAATTTGTCATACTACAGCACTTAGAGTCAAGAATACTTTATGTTGTGATTGACACGCCGACTCAAGAGGAAAAATACCCTAATCCCCCACTACAATAAACACATGGCTACTACTTCCCTTCTCACCGACCACTACGAACTGACCATGCTCCAGGCGGCACTCGCCTCCGGCGCAGCCAACCGTAAGTGCACCTTCGAAGTCTTCACCCGCCGCCTGCCCGCAGGCCGCCGCTACGGCGTCCTCGCAGGCACCGGCCGATTCCTCGAAGGCCTCGCTAACTTCCGCTTCAACGACGAAGAACTCTCCTTCCTCTCCTCCCGCAACATCGTCAACAAAGAAACCCTCTCCTACCTCGAATCCTTCACCTTCAGTGGCAACATCCGCGGCTACGCAGAAGGCGAAGCGTTCTTCCCCCACTCCCCCGTCATGCAGGTCGAAGGCACCTTCGCCGAAGCATGCGTCCTCGAAACCTACCTGCTGTCCATCCTGAACTTTGACTCCGCCGTGGCGAGCGCCGCCTCCCGCATGAGCGCAGCCGCTGGCAACCGCCCCTGCCTCGAAATGGGTTCGCGCCGCGCCCACGAACGCGCCGCCGTCTCCGCCGCACGCGCCGCCGTGATTGCCGGCTTCGCGGGCACCTCCAACCTGGAGGCTGGCCTGCGCTACGGCCTGCACACCATCGGCACCAGCGCCCACGCCTTCACCCTGCTGCACGACAGCGAACGTGAAGCATTCGAGGCGCAGCTGCGTTCCCTCGGCGCCCGCACCACCTTGCTCGTCGACACCTACAACGTGGACGAGGCGGTCCGCCTCGGCGTGGAACTCGCTGGCGAAGAGCTCGGCGGCGTGCGCCTGGACTCCGGCGACCTGGTCGCCACCGCGGCACGTGTGCGTGAACTGCTCGACTCGCTCGGCAACACCCACACCAAGATCACCGTCACTAGCGACCTGGACGAGTACGCCATCGCATCCCTGGCGGCAGCGCCCGTGGACTCCTACGGTGTGGGTACCAAGCTGGTCACCGGTTCCGGCGCGCCGACCTCCTCCATGGTGTACAAGGTTGTTGAGCGTGAGAACTCCGCCGGTGAAATGCAGCCGGTCGCTAAGGCGTCGGCTGGCAAGGCGTCCATCGGTGGCGCCAAGCGTGCGGCCCGCCGCCTCAACGGCATGGGCATTGCGACCGCCGAGGTTCTGGGCACCCACGAGGACCCGAGCCTGCTCGAGGGCACCCGCCCGCTCATGGTAGACTTCGTCCGCAACGGCGAGCTGCTCCCCGGCTTCACCGGCGAGGAAGGCGTGCGCCGCGCAACCGCCCGCCACGTAGCATCCCTGGCTGAGCTTCCTGAAGCTGCCCACCGCCTCTCGGAGGGTGAGCCGATCATTCCGACCGAATTCATCTAAACCACCCTTCTGAGATACTGTTTTCACCTGGCGAATCAGAGTGAAAACTCATTCCTACTTGTAAAGGACAGACATGTCTAAGGCACTGATTATTGTTGACGTGCAGAACGATTTCTGCGCCGGCGGCGCCCTCGCCACCGAGCGCGGTGCGGACGTTGCCGCGCTGATTAGCGAATACGTGGAGAACAACCACCACCGCTACGACGCGATTATTGCCACCCAGGACTGGCATATCGATCCGGGCTCGCACTTCTCTGACACCCCCGACTACGTTGACTCCTGGCCGGTGCACTGCGTCGCCAAGAGCGAAGGCTCGCAGATTCACGAGAACCTGGACACCGACTACATTGAGGCGTACTTCCGTAAGGGCCGCTTCGAGGCAGCCTACTCGGGTTTTGAGGGTCTTCTCGCCCCTGAGGATGAGGTCGCAACCGGCGAGCACGAGCCCGGTGCGGATGCGTCCGAGGACGGCCCGCAGACTCCCCTGTCGGAGTGGCTGGATGAGCGCGGTATCGAGTTCGTCGATGTTGTCGGTATCGCCACCGATTATTGTGTGTCGGCAACCGCTCGCGATGCGGTCGATGCAGGCTACGAGACTCGCGTTCTGGTTGACCTGACCGCGCCCGTGCACGAGGACAAGCTCGACGACGTGGTTGCCGAGCTTGAAGATGAGGGCGTCGAGGTGGTTGAGGTTCTCTAACCTCCACTAGCTCTGCCGATGACTCGCCATTTCAGGCGGGTACTAAAGATACAGAGACGTTGAATACACAGAGGCGGGGAGCCTGGGATGTACTATCCCAGGCTCCCCGCCTCTAGCATGCCCATAACTTATCGTGCCTGCAACCAGCCGAGGTCATGAAACCTCTGCGGTTATGTAGCAGATTGAGCCGCTTACTTAAAGCGGACCTCCACCATGACGGTGCCACCTGCGCAGCCGGTGAGGATGGTGCGGCGGGTGGGGTGTGCGCTGTGTGGTATGAGGTTTTCTTGTATGAGGGTTGAGGGGGTAAATAATTTATACCTTTGTACATTGAGTGCAATATTCATTTTCTGGAGTATAGACACCGAAAAACATTCTCAACTCACCACGCTATGGCCTCGCTCAACCCAGCATTTCCGGGCACGCAAAAGCCCGCGAGCGCATACACACTCACGGGCTTCTACCCCTCAACCTTCAGAGGGCGTTAGACTAACCCTTAGTCTCGCAGAGGTACACCTTGGCCTCGCCGTCATAGACGTTAATGCCAGCCCTCATCGAGTTCATAGAGTTAGAGAGTTCGCCCTGAATAACGCGCGGCGACAGGTACGAACCGCCCGCACCACCGGCACCGGAGAACTGCAGGTAGCTCACACTCTGACGAATACCATCAGGGTTGTTATTCCACTTCTGGATAGTCGTAATAGCAGACAGCGCCAGTGCAGCACCCGAACCACCACCGCCGTAGCCGCCGCCACCGCCTCCGGACATTGCGAACTGGTAACCGTTGAACTCAGCGGCAGTCTCCTCAGCAGAGAATTCGATACGCTCGCCGCCGGGCAGAGTCAGCACTTCAAGGTTCTTCGGGTCATTATTGTCGAGCTGGTAGCTATATGCAACAGCGCCGTTACCACCCTTGGCCTCAAAACCGGAGCCGCCCGCGTTACCTGCGGTCGAAGAGCTGTACAGCACCTGGTTATTCTGGCTGTCGTAGCTAAAGATGTGGTTGGGGCTACCGGTCGGCACCTCGGGCTTAGCTGCGCCCGCGCCACCTGCGCCGTTGTTTCCGCCCTTACCGCCGTCAACAGATACCTTAGTGTTCAGGCTGTGGGTGTAGAACTGGGTTCCCGTGGTGGCATCCTCGCCGCGAGTGCTCAAACCGCTACCCGCAAAGCTGCGGATGGGCGGATCGGTCGGGTGGTAATTCTTCGTCACGCTCGCGTCAAGAACAGCGGGGAAATGCTTAGCATGAGGCGCTGAGGTGTAGGAGTACGTGATGCCGCCGCCACCGCCACCGCCTGCGACAGCGATGACTTCGCCGTCAATCAGCAGTGCCGAGGCACCGCCGCCGGGGTGTCCATAAACCTCAACGGTGCCCTTGGGTCCCTTTTTAAGTTCCCTCCAGTTGAGGGCGCCCGGGTAACGTTTGGTCACTTCAGCCACCACTTCGGCAGGCACGGTGAATCGGGGTGCGTCGCCGCCGTCGCCGTAGCCACGCCCGCCTCGTGCCGGGCCGCCAGTCTTAAGACCATCCGGATGGGGAGTGCGGGCGTCACCGGAGCCGCCACCAGCAATGACACGAACCGTCTGGCCCGGCTTCACCTCAACGATTCCAATCGCGCGGGCACCCGAGCCGCTTTCGTGGCCGGTGTCGCTGACTCCGCCACCACCAAAAATATCGAAGCGGATCCTATGCACGTTAGCGGGGACGGTGAATTCCTCTTCTACACGATAGTCACTATATCCCCTCAAGAACTTGTGGGGGCTTTCGGCAAAGACGCAGTCCAGGGATGCAGCGAACGCGGGAACAGCAGCCGAGGTGGCAATGACGGGGGCTGCCCACGCGGCACCCGCAACGACCCTGCGGCGAGAAATATAAGTAGACATCAATGTCCTTCGGTGTGGTTAGTTCAGGTACTCGCTCCCCTACCGCGCGCGGGGCGGCAGACTGTGCCGGGCTGATGCTTCCCCGGAAGCGGGGCTCATCAGGTGCTACACTGCCGCCTCAGCTGTGAAGCGGAAAATGTGGTGCTTCAAGGTGTGCGTGGTTGGGAAACGGTGACCTGGTGTTTCTCTATATGTGCACCGCTCATGCACTCAGCACTGCCCTTTTATTCATTCTGGCCGGTGTCTAAGAGCGGGGAGGAGTCTACACCGAACCGTGTGTTCGGCGCCGGATGTTACCTCCTCTCCTACCCTACAGGTATAAGGCTCTAGTTGAGGGTCATCTCTGCTTATGCGACCAAATATTACGGGCATGCAAAAGCCCCGCGAGCGCATACGCACCCGCGGGGCTTCGCATCAAACAAAGACTACCCGTTATAGACGTCTAAATTACTACCAGCCAAGATCACAGAGGTACACTGCCGCGCTACCGTCAGATGCGAACTGATGTCCATCATGGTCGTTGTTAGCGCTGGAAATTTCCCCTTCTATAACGTTTGGGGCAAGGTAGGACCCACCTGCGCCTCCAGCACCAGCTATCAACGTATATCCCACACTCTGTCGAATACCCTTCGGGTTGTTATTCCATTTCTGGGCAATCGTAATGAATGACTGTGAGAGGGTAGCACCGGAGCCGCCACCGCCGTAGCCGCCACCGCCACCACCAGACACAATAATCTGGGCACCGTTGAAGTAGGGGGCTACGTCCTCGTACCCAATCTCATATCGGTCACCATCCGGGGTTTCAATAACTTCCAAGTTACTCTTCTGGTACCCGCCTTCTGGCTCGTTGTTATCAAGCTGGTAGCTTATAGAAACCACACCATCTCCACCTTTGCCTTGTAGGCCGCCGGTGCCAGGATTGCCTGCTGTCGAAGAACTATGAATGACCTGGTTATTCTGACTGCTAAAGCTAAAGACCCTGTTAGGGGTGCCCTTCAACACCGTGGGCTTGATGCCACCGGCACCACCGATGCCGTTCCCTCCGCCCTTACCGCCTTCAACATTTAGGTGAATACGCGAGTCCTGAGCGTAGTACATACGACCGGCCGTGGCATCATCCCCACGTGCTCGTTCAGCTGATCCACCCGCGCTATATGAAGGACCACTCGTGAGGTCTTCCGGACCAATCATACGAACATTTACAGTACCCGGGAAATGATGGGCGTTAGGAGGAGTGGTATACGTTCTCGCAATGAAAGCTCCGCCTCCACCCCCACCTGCAACCGCGATGACCTCCCCATTGACGAGAAGAGCAGACGAACCGCCGCCAGGGCAACCGTGAAGTTCGTCCATGGGGAGCTGAGGATTGTAACTGTTATCCCACTGCCCAGCCTCTGCCCAGCGGGATTCGACCTCACGCATAATATCTTGAGGAATTCTTACACTGGGAACGCTACCTCCGTCTCCGAAACCTACCCCACCTTGACTACCATCAAGTCGATATTCGCTGTAATCCTCCTCTTTGCCGTGTCCATAACCACGAAGCCCAAACATACCACCGCCGCCTGCGACAACTTCGACAATGGCTGGAGTCTCAAGGTCTATGATTCCGGTAACTTTCGCGCCCGATCCCCCTCGAGTGCTCTTTCCGTGAAGTGTGGCTCCAGCGCCGCCAATCAACTCAAATCGCAGCTTTACACCTGAGTAGCGGCGGTGAACGTATTCTTGCTCTTCCACACGGCGGGTGTTATCGCCGTTGATAGAGATAAAAGGCGTGTCTGAAAAAGTAGTACATTCAGGAGATGCAGCGTAAGCCGGAACGACCGATGAAGCGGCAATCACGGGGGTTGCCCAGGCGGCGCCCTTCACGACCTTACGGCGAGAAATATGAGACATCACTGTCCTTCAATGGTTGGTGCAACCGTCCCAGTGCGCACTATCCCGGGGCGCGCCATCCTGGGTTGGTTGCATGGTGTTTCTTAAAGTTTTGATGATCCAGCATAGACCTACATGCTGCGCATCAATGGAAAGTTCCCTGAGCCCGGCGACCATGCCGTGTTCTCTAAAGAACTTACCCCCACTAGGCTACACGTTCCGTCTCCGCGTTGCCATGATTATCGCACCTAAGACCCAATATTTCTGCATTTTATGCACACAAAAGCCCCGCGAGCGCACACACCCGCGGGGCTTTTCTTTACGTTCTATCCACGTTCTAGCGTCGGCCTACGAACCAGTCCGACAGCTTATCGATACGCGCCTGAATCTGCTCAGCAGAAGCCTGCGCAACCGCCGGGCCGCCACAAATCTTACGCAGCTCATTGTGAATCACACCGTGCGGCTGACCCGAACGAATCGACCACGCCGCCACGTTCTTCGCCAGCTTATTGCGTAGCTCCTTCAACTGGCGGTGATCCACCACCGAAGGCGCCGCAGTCGCCGGGCGGCGCGCCGCATGCTCACGCTGATGCGCTCGCAACAGCGTACCGACCTGTTCGGCATCCAGCAGGCCCGGAATACCCAGGAAGTCCTGCTCCTCCTCACTACCCACGGCAAGGTTGCCGGAGGCGAACTCGGCGCCGTCGAACAGCACACCGTGGAAGGACGCCTCGGAGCCGAGCGCCTCGAACTTGCCGCGGGCCAACTGCTCGGAGGCGCGTTCCTCGCGGTTTGCTTCTTCGAGCAGGTGGTCATCCAGCCCCTCAACCATGGGGTCGATTTCCTGGGGTGCGCCGCGGTCGAGGGCGTGGTCGCGCTCTACTTCCATGTCGTTGGCAAGCATCATCAGCTGCGGCACCGACGGCAGGAACACGGAGGCGGTTTCGCCGCGCTTGCGGGCACGCACGAAACGGCCGATCGCCTGCGCGAAGAACAGCGGAGTGCTGGTGCTGGTGGCGTACACGCCCACGGCGAGGCGGGGCACGTCCACGCCTTCGGACACCATGCGCACGGCGACCATCCAGCGCTGCATGCCTTCACGGAATTCGTCGATTTTTGCGGAGGCTTCACGGTCGTCAGAGAGGATCACGGCGGGGTATTCGCCGGTGATTTTCTGAATCTGTTCGGCGTAGGCTTTGGCGTCCGCGTGGTCGGTTGCGATGACAAGCGCACCGGCGTCGGGCACGGTGCGGCGCACCTCGGTCAGGCGCTTATCGGCCGCCGCGAGTACGGTCGGGATCCATTCGCCGTTGGGGTCGAGGGCGGTTCGCCACGCCTGGGAGGTAATGTCCTTGGTGAAACCTTCGCCGAGGTTTGCCGCCATTTCCTCACCGGCGGAGGTACGCCAACGCATCTGGCCCGAGTACGCCATGAAGATGACCGGGCGCACCACGTGGTCCTTCAGCGCGGGGCCGTAACCGTAAGAGTAATCCGCCTTGGAGCGGCGGATACCGTCATTATCGACTTCGTAGGTGACGAACGGAATCGGGGAGGTGTCCGAACGGAACGGGGTACCGGTGAGCGCCACGCGGCGGGTCGCATCGTCGAACGCTTCACGCAGACCGTCACCCCAGGACAGCGAATCACCAGCGTGGTGAATCTCGTCAAAAATCACGAGGGTTTTCGTTTCCTCGGTGTTGCGGGCGTGTAGCTGCGGCTTATTCGCCACCTGCGCGTAGGTCAGCGCCACACCCTTGTAGTGGCGGCTGATGGTCACATCCGCGTTCTTGAAGTTCGGGTCAATGGGAATACCGACCTTCGCGGCGGCGTCTGCCCACTGCTTTTTCAGGTGATCGGTGGGCGCCACAACGATGAGCTGGCGGACCGTGCCGCGGTTGAATAGTTCCTTGGCGAGGGTCAGCGCAAACGTGGTTTTACCCGCGCCGGGGGTTGCGACTGCCATAAAGTCGCGGGGGTTGGTTTCGAAGTACTTCTGCATGGCTTCTGCCTGCCAGGCGCGCAGGCTGACGGAAGTACCCCAGGGGGCGCGGTCGGGGTATGCCGGGGAGAGCTTCGGCTTCACCATACTGTCGAATAGTGTGGGTTCCTCTGCGGGTGCGCTCATTCTCTCCTTCTTCCTCGTCTGCATCTGCTGTTGCGGCGGGTTAGGCTCGGGACGGCTGATGCCCGCCGGGCACAGCGAGGTTAAATTCTAGCACCACATCCGCGGGTTGGGCCGGGCTGTGGTGCAAGAATTTGGTGCTCGTCAGCAAAGTCTCACGAGCGGTGTTGGGCCGTTGAGTCTTGCTGTTGCGGCGTGTTATTTATTCGTATTTATTCAGGCGTATCGCCCAGGTTGTATCGCCCCGGTTGTGTTGTCTGAAGCGTGTCGTCTGGCGCGTATTATTCGCCAGAGCCGTTGTCGCCGTCGTTGCCGGGTGCGAGGCCTTCGTAGATTTCCTTGCACTGGGGGCAGACGGGGAACTTCTGCGGGTCACGGCCGGGTACCCACATTTTGCCGCAGAGGGCGCGCACGGGTTCACCGGTCAGCGCCGATTCGAGGATCTTTTCCTTGCGTACGTAGTGGGAGAAGCGCTCGTGGTCGCCGGGCTCAGAAAGCTGGGTTTCTTCGCGTTCGAGCAGGGCGGTGCCGCCTGCGGTTCCGGGGCCAAAGGGGTCTTCGATGCCTTCGATCGAGCTCATGTTTCTCCTTGATGATGAGGTGGGATACATAGGGTGAGGGGTGCCGCTGCACGGTTGGGTGATCGGCGCCTTCTCTATTTTAGTAGCAGTTGGGAGGTGCTGAGCCCCCGGGCGGTCAATATGGAGGCAGGCCACAGCTCCACCATAGACTCTTAGGTATTGCGGTGAGCTTCTTTCCGCTAGAAGTTCGGGGCTAGAAATTCGTGCGGCACAGAAAAGGGGTTCCGCGCCAGGCTTAGTACCTAACACGGAACCCTTCTCTTTTATTCCTGATGTGCTGGAGCTTCGACTCTTGCTAGTTCGCCTGGAAGCGCGCCACACGCTCCAGCATCTTGGAGCTGACTTTGTCGTAGCGGTGGCCGCCCCACGCCACGCCGCCCACGAGCAGTGCAGCACCAATCAGCAGCTGAATCAAGCCACCGTAGACGAGGGTCAGCATATCCTGCGTACGGAAAATGTACACGACAACAGAGATACCGCCGGGCAGCGCGCTGAGCATCACCAAAACTATAGAGAGCATCAGCAGCAGTTGCTTAGCAAAGCCGTCAGTGTTCTTCGGGTTCTTGAACGGGTTAGCCCCGGGAGGTGCCACGGGCGGACTAATGAAGGTATCCAGTACGCATCCAATACCTGCAGCCGCAGCGAACACGCCCAGCTGGTGCATCAGCACAATGGGGAAAAGCTCCAGGTGTCCATTTGCCGCTGAGGCGACGAACACCATCACCACTACGATCGGAACCATCAGGATACTGTAACCCCAAAGACGGCCGATGCGGTCGTCAATACCGCGTAGCGGGGAGAGCACGTGCAGGCTGAATGCGGTGTTGTCGTAGGAGACGAGGTAGCACATGTAGTAGCCGGTGAAAACGGTGCAGAAGTACATCCAGAATCCGAAGAGCTGCATGACGCCGCTATTAATAATCTGGTTGGCTTCAGCCGCGTTGATGCCATTAAAATCAACATGAGTTTTAACGGACCCTACAGAGCTCAGGAACAGCGGCATACCCACCGTTAGTATCAGGTAAAGCATGGCGGTGCTTGCGGTCAGCAGCTGCAGACGGTTGTCTTTCAGGAATGAGTGCAGGGTTCGTGCCGCTACGGCGCCACGCGGGGTTGCGGGGAACCGTGCAAACAGGCCCAAATCACCTGCGGCGACTTCGGTTGCGCTGGCGTGGTGGGCGCTACCGCCCACATTCGCCATGGAGCGTGCAAGGTTCTTACCCCACAGCCACCAACCGCCAGCCAGGTAGACGAGGGTCAGAGCCAGGCAGCCAAGGGCGGCACCCATATTGCCGGTCGCCATAAAGTAGGGCACAGCAAACGCGGAACCGAAGGGCGTCACGCCCAGCCACGGCAGGTAGGGCAGCACCTCTTCCCAGTGCTTGGTCAGATAGGTTATCGTTCCACCGAAGATAAAGCCGGCGCTCATCATCAGTAGCATGGCAACGATCATCAGGGTGTTGGCGATGCGCGGGTTATCATTCAGCGCCATGCCCAGGCGGTTGGCGAGACGAGCCCACACCATGAGGTTCGCAAGGCCGAGCACGCAGCAGATGAGGTACACGACCAGCGCGAGCGGTTGCGATATAAACGCGATCGCACCCAGTAGCACGGCAATGATGCTGGCAATGCCGGGGATACCCACGAACCCGCCGAGGAACTGGCCCTTCTGCAGGGTGGAGGGCTTGATGGGGAAGAGCACGAATCGGCTCTCGTCCAGGGTGCCGTCCAGTCCGCTAAAGAAAATGGGGACAATAGCCCAGGCGAGCGCAATAACCGCGCCTACCAGGAGGGTTCCGAGCTGACCGTATTCGGGTACCTCCGAGTTAGCGATAAAGTATGCGGAGCCGAGGCCGAAGAGCATACCGCCCGCGTAGAGCGCCGCAAAAATCAGGCCGATCAGTGCCCAGATGCTGCGGCGGAAGGAAGCGAGCACATACTGCCACTTTAGTGAGACGAGGTGCCCAACCATGACAATCCTTCCGAGGAGGTGCGGCCGCCGACCAGCTGCACGAATCGTTCTTCAAGGCTCATGCCGGCGCGTACTTCATCGACCGTTCCGGCGGCGAGAATACGGCCGGAGTCCATGACGGCTACGTGGTCGCACAGGCGCTGGACAAGGTCCATCACGTGCGAGGAGATAATGACAGTTCCGCCGGAGGCAACGAAGCCACGCAGAATGTCCTGAATATTAGCGGCGGAAACCGGGTCGACCGCCTCAAAGGGCTCGTCCAGGATCAGCACGGAGGGCGCGTGGACGAGAGCGGCGGCGAGCGCAATCTTCTTGGTCATACCGGCGGAGTAGTCGGCGACGGCACGGCCCGCAGCGTCGGTCAGGTCCATTGCGGCGAGCAGGTCCTTGACGCGGGAGGCAACGGTTTCCTTATCGATCCCGTGCAGGTAGCCGGAGTAGGTGATGAGCTGCTCGCCGGTGAGCTTGTCGAAGAGGTGCACGCCGTCGGGCAGCACACCCAGGTGTGCTTTGGCTTTGAGTGGGTCGGCCCACATGTCGATGCCGCGCACGTATGCGGTGCCTTCGTTGGGCATGAGCATGCCGGTGACCATAGAGATGGTGGTGGTCTTACCGGCGCCGTTGCGGCCGACCAGCCCGTAGAAGGATCCGGAGGGGATATCCAGGTTGATGCGGTCGACGGCGACCTTCTGACCAAATGCCTTGGTGAGGCCGCGGATTTCGATGGCGGGGCGAGCGCCAGCGGTCGGTGCGGCCTGCGGGGTGACGGGTAGCTGAGGCGCTACCGATGCGGGAACTACAGCTTCAGGAGCAGCAGGCTCACGGTTTGCGGCTTCCGGGGTTACAGCCTGGGGTGCTGCCGCGGCGGGTACTGCCTCTATTGCGGTCTCTTGTACCGGGTTCTGCGGTGAACCTGGCTCATGCGAATCGGGGTTCTGAGAAAAGTGACTAGTGTTCATATTTTCACCCTATCACCCTTGTAGAAAGGTCTACAGGCTTTGGCTATAAAACCCGCATATTACGCATCTGTCATGCAGTATATGGACATTTCGGAGTGCTATACGTAGCGTCCTAGCGCGCTATCGGTCAGGTTGGGATGTCTGCTCTCCCCCGCCTGAAAATCGCAAAAACCGCAAATGCAGAACGGGCTACCGCCCACCCCACATCACGAGTGCAGGGGTAGACGATAGCTCGTCCGTATTCAACGTTTCAGCCGCCTAGATTAGCCAGAGCTAGCTAGACCGGCTCATGACGTTTCCCGGGCGACAGCTGTTTTTAGAACAGCGCCATGGTCAGTGCCGCACGCGCCTTGACGGTGCGCGGGTCAGATGCACCCACCACGTCGAAGAGCTGCACGAGGCGCTCGCGCACGCGCGCCTTATCGTCGGGACCTACCGCGCTGAACAGGCGCAGCAGACGGTTGTACGCGTCCTCCACGTGGCCGCCGACCAGGTCCAGGTCAGCTACGTTGAACGCGGCGTCAATGTTCATGGGGTCTGCCGCGGCCGCCGCACGTTCGGTTGCCATGTCCAGGTCCTTCACGCGGGCGAGCAGTTCAACCTGTTCCAGGCCGAGCTTCGCTTCCTTATCGCCGGGGTTCTCGGTGATTGCCTTGCGGTATGCGGCGCGGGCGCCCTCCAGGTCGCCGCGGTCGAGGGCGGCGACGGCTTCTGCGTGCAGGGGCGGCAGGGGCTTTTCGTCGTCGGGAACGACCGGGTCGAAGCCGCCGGGCAGCTGGTACTGTGCCGCGAGCTGCAGAACCTGGGAGAGCACATCGCCGAGGTCTTCTGCGCTGACCGGGCCGGTGTAAATCGGTGCCGGGCGGCCCGCCAGAACGGCAACGCCCGCGGGCACGCCGCTCACGCCGAATGCCTGGGCTGCTTCGGGGAGCTTGGTGACGTCCACGGCGGCGCAAATCATGCTACCTGCGGCGGAATCAACAAGCTTCTGCACGCCTTCGAGCATCTGCAGGGAGGAGGGTGAGTGCGGCGCGTAGAGCGCAAAAATCACGGCACCCTGGCTGGAGAGCTGAACGAACTTCTGGAACTCTTCGGGGGTGTTGACCTCGTAGCGCCAGGTGGGAGCGGAGGGGGTCTGCTCGCCGCCCTGTTCGCCAGCAGACTGTGCCGCGTTGGGGTTCAGTTCCATGGCGTTGCGTACGGAGGCGGGAATCTCCTGTGCTGCCCCGTTCTGTGCTGCACCACCCTGCGCGACATTACCCTGTGCCGCGTTCTGGGATGCGCCGCGGTCTGCCGAATCAAAAATAATGCTCATCCTGGGCTCCTTTACGTTCTGTGTATATTGTTGCGTGCGGGCTAGATCCTTCACGCGTTCCTTCCTCTATTATCCCCGCAACGCGCCGTTGCGAGCGCCCGTTCTCTGTCGCCTACGCTCTGAGCTCATGCCGGGATAGTGTTTGGGCTAATGCCCGAACCACTCTGCAGATACCTCTCCGACATGGGTTCCCCTTGCCCTTCGGATTCACCGTGGACGCCGTAACACAGTAAACCAGCCGGTAGAATGGCACAGTAGAGAAAAAATACCCGGAATGATCCGGAAAGGAAGAGCATGAGCGAGAAGAAAGCCTCAGCAGCTCCCGCAGAGACAACATCGTCCGCCGATACGCGCAAGAAGGAATCTCTCACCGACCAGCTAACGGAGACCTTCAGCGAGCTGACCGAAAGCATTAGCCAGGTGCGTTCTAACCGCCGCCGCGCTTCCATGCCTCCTACGGATACTATTCCGGTGGTCCCCGCCGCTTCTGAGGATGCGCCTCCCGCACCGAAGGTGGTCGGCAACGGCAAGACCTCCATGATGCACAACCCGGTCGCGTTTGGTTTCCTCATGACCGTTGGCGTGGGTTTGGCACTCTTCGCCTACTACATTTTCAATAATGTGGGTGCCCTGGTGGGTTGGGTAACCGGCGCTATTTTCATTGCTCTGGGTCTGGATCCGATTGTGCGCCGCCTGGAGTCGTGGGGCATTAAGCGCGGTATCGGCGTGATTGCTGTGCTTGCTGGTTTTGCTGGCGCCGTGACCGGTCTGGTCATGACGATTGGCCCGGTTATTAGCGAGCAGGCTTCTAAATTTATCCAGTATGCGCCGGGTATTTATCAGAACACGATTGATTCTGATTGGTACCACGAGCTTGATCAACGCTTTAATATCAGCACCTGGGTGAATGAGAACATCCCGAAGTTCTTGGAGACAACGTTCTCCTCTTCGCAGGTTAATAGCTTCATGTCGAGCCTGGTTTCTGCGGGTTCCACCCTGGCGCAGAGCGTGACCGGCGTGATTATTGTGCTGTTCCTGTCCCTGTACTTCCTCACCTCGATGGACACTATCAAGGCGTGGGGTGTGCGCCTGGCGCCGGCGTCTAAGCGTGTGCGCGTCAAGTACATTACCGATAAGATTACCGAGTCGGTGGGTAACTACGTGATGGGTCAGGCTCTGGTTGCTGTTCTGAATGCTTTTGTGGCGTTCTTTATTATGCTGTTTGTGGGCTTCAGCTTCCCGCAGTTGATGGCTTTGGTCGTCATGATTCTGGCGTTCATTCCGCTGGTTGGTGGCGTGATTGCGCTGATTTTGACCTCGCTGATTCTGCTGACCCAGGGCTGGAGCCTGGCGTTGTGGTTTGCGGTGGCGTACTTCCTGTACTTGCAGGTGGAGGCGTACCTGATTTCTCCGCGTATTATGGCTCGCGCTGTATCGGTCCCTGCCGGTGTTGCGATTATTTCGGTGGCTGCCGGTGGCGCGCTCTGGGGCGTGCTGGGCGCACTGATTGCTATTCCGGCGGCGGCTTCCATGCTGATTCTGGTGCGTGAGGTGTTCATTCCTCGCCAGGACCAGCTGTAGTCACCGCCCAACTGTAGTCACCTCCAGCTGTAAACAGCTGTAGGTTCTCTACGCTCTCACTACTCTTCCCGCGGGGTACGCATCGCGTATAGATACGAAGGCGGCGGCTTTGGATGTTTTATCCAAAGCCGCCGCCTTGATATTTTTATGCAGCGTTTTTATGCCGTGTTTTTATGCAGAACCTTTAGAGCTCAGTGATTTCTTCTGCCACCGGGCCGCTGTATTCGGTGGGCAGTTCGGTGGGTGCACCGGTTACGATGCTGACCACGGTGTTGAGGACCTGCTGCACGGACTTCTCGCCCACCCACAGGTGCTTGCACCCCTCAAAGGGAATCACCCGAGTGCGCGGTACAGCCGCGAAACGCTCACGCGCCGCCGGAGGCTGCAGGTAGTCATCATGCTCGGGCACCAGCGCGTACAGCGGGTTCGAGATCTTGTTCCACTCATCCAGCTCAGCCGGGTGCACGCGGTGCAGCGGCGGGGAGAGCAGAATAGCGCCGGTGAACTCGTTCGCGTATTCAGGCGCGTACTTGAGCACCAGCTCGGTGCCGAAGGACCAGCCGACCAGCCAGGGGTTCGGCAGGGCGCGCTCGCGTACGAACTTCAGGATTGCGTCGAAGTCCTTCTTCTCGGCAAAGCCGCCGTCAAAGACGCCTTCACTGGTGCCGCGAATCGAGGAGGTGCCGCGAGTGTTGAAACGCAGCACCGCAATGTTCGACAGCGCCGGCAGGCGGAAGGACGCCTTCTTGTACACGTGCGAGTCCATGTAGCCGCCGTGGGTGGGTAGCGGGTGGAAGGTCACCAGGGTTGCCTTGACTTCACCTTCGGGCAGGGCGAGTTCACCGACGAGGCGCTTGCCGTCCGTAGTGGTGACGGTGAAGTTCTCGCGGCGTGCCGGAAGCACAGTACGTGCCTTAATGGGGGTGGGCTCAGCGGCGGTGCTGAAGACGTAGCGGGCGGGATCGAATTCCTGCTCGCGGGTGATGTCGGCGGTGTTGCTCATTGCGTTCCTTCAAGAAATGGATTCGAAAATATGGTCTTGGGTTGCACCTCAAGTGCAGTTTTCAGCCTATTTGCGGCGGATGCGCCAGCAATGCTGATGCCAGTGCCTGCGCTCATCAATGGCGCGGCTACGGCCCATCGTGTGGCTTTCTTGCCACACCACCAGATGCGCTGTTCTGGGCGGAATCGGGCGGTAGCATTCGGGGCAGGTGTAGGTTTTTTGGGCGTTGACGGCGGGAATGTATTGCACCAGCCAGTCACCGTATCGGTCACGTTCCAATCGGGGTGCAGGGTCGAGGATCCTGCTGATATCACGCCCTGCGGGTGCTTGACGGTGCCACTTATCGCTGGTGGTGCCGGATGCTCGCCTGCCGGGATGATTCTTACGTGCCATGAGCCCTATTCTACCGCGCCGCTCAGCTATCTCTACCTACCCGTCTCACACCTGTTCGCTCTGCGCTCTTCCTCATACTGGCCTGGTACTCACGCTGAGGCGGTACTCCCCCGCTCTGTGCCGCACCTCCCTACTGTGCCCCGTACCGCGACCTGTACCAAGCTCAGGTTCCCTAGCTCATACCCTCACCTGCTAGAGCCAAACACTCGTACCTGCTAGAGTGGACGGATGCGTATTGTCATTGCTGAATGCTCCGTAGATTATGAGGGCCGCCTCCGCGCCCACCTGCCCCGCGCTACCCGCCTGCTGATGGTCAAGAATGACGGCTCCGTCCTCATTCACTCCGACGGCGGTTCCTACAAGCCTCTGAACTGGATGAGCCCTCCCTGCTCCCTGCTGGTAGCTGAGCGTGAGGACGTTCCGCAGAGCATCCGTGAGGACCTGGAGTCCGATGTTCAGCAGCTGTGGACCGTTCAGGCAGCTAAGAGCGATGACCGCCTCATGATTCGTATCTACAAGATTGAGCACGAGCACGCCACCGACCTGGGTGTTGATCCTGGCCTCATCAAGGACGGTGTGGAGGCTGACCTGCAGCGTCTGCTTGCCGAGCAGATCCACACTCTCGGTGAGGGCTATTCGCTGGTACGCCGCGAGTACCCGACCGCTATCGGTCCGGTAGACATCATGGCGAAGGATGCGCACGGCGTCTCCGTGGCGGTCGAGCTCAAGCGTGTGGGCGATATTGACGGTGTGGAGCAGCTGACCCGTTACCTGGAGCTGCTCAACCGTGACCCGCTGCTGGCACCGGTGCGCGGCGTGTTTGCGGCGCAGACGATTAAGCCGCAGGCTCGTACCCTGGCTGAGGACCGCGGTATCCGCTGCGTGAGCCTGGACTACGACGCGATGCGCGGCGTGGACGATTCGGCTGACCGCCTGTTCTAAACGGCTCTAGCTAGGCGGCTATAGATAGCTTGAGGGGCGCCTCCCAACCATGGGAGGCGCCCCTTTTCTGCGTATACCGATCTTTCTGCGCATCATCTTTCTATGCACGCTGTCGTTCTGCACGCGCGCTCTTTCTGGGCACACGCTCTACCCCAGATACACCAATCGCCGGTACCCCTCCCCTTTCAGGGAAGAACACCGGCGAGGTGTACACACTGGTCAATTCCCTCTGTAGAGAACCGACTTTAAATCTGTGCGTGCTTTGCAGCGATGGTCACGTGATCGTTCGAGACGGTCAAGAAACCTGCGTTGAGGATGGTCTTAATGGGCTCACCCTCAACAGGTTCAATGAGCAGCTCGCCGTCCTGTGCCAGCAGCGTGCAGGTGGGGATCATACCCGGCAGGATACCGAGGTCACCGCTGACGGAGCGTGCACGAACGTACTTCGCTTCGCCAGTCCACACGACGCGTTCGCGGGAAACAACTTCAACTTTCAGAGCCATGATTACTTAGCTCCAGTCTGTGCCTTGATTTCCTCGTAGCGGCGCATAACGTCGTCCATACCACCAATGTTGTAGAACGCCTGCTCGGGGATGTGGTCGACATCGCCGTTGCAGATCATCTGGAAGGACTCGATGGTGTCCTTCAGCGGAACGGTCGAACCCTCGACACCGGTGAACTGCTTTGCAGTGTAGGTGTTCTGGGAGAGGAACTGCTCGATACGACGTGCACGTGCCACGACGATCTTCTGCTCCTCAGAGAGCTCGTCCACACCCAGAATCGCGATGATGTCCTGCAGTTCCTTGTTTTCCTGCAGAATAGCCTTCACGCGAATTGCGGTGTCGTAGTGCTCCTGACCGATGTACTGTGCGTCCAGAATTCGGGAGGTGGAGGACAGCGGGTCAATTGCCGGGTACAGACCGCGCGATGCGATTTCACGAGAGAGCTCGGTGGTCGCATCCAGGTGCGCGAAGGTGGTTGCCGGCGCCGGGTCGGTGTAGTCATCCGCAGGCACGTAAATTGCCTGCATGGAGGTGATGGAGTGACCGCGGGTGGAGGTAATACGCTCCTGCAGCAGACCCATTTCGTCCGCCAGGTTCGGCTGGTAACCCACTGCGGAGGGCATGCGGCCCAGCAGGGTGGAAACCTCAGAACCTGCCTGAGTGAAACGGAAGATGTTGTCGATGAACAGCAGCACGTCCTGGTTCTGAACATCGCGGAAGTACTCCGCCATGGTCAGACCGGTCAGTGCCACGCGCAGACGGGTTCCCGGGGGCTCATCCATCTGGCCGAACACAAGAGCGGTGTCCTTCAGAACGCCTGCTTCTTCCATTTCGACCCACAGGTCGTTACCCTCACGGGTACGCTCGCCAACACCGGTGAACACGGAGGTACCACCGAAGTTACGAGCCACACGGGTAATCATTTCCTGGATCAGCACGGTCTTACCCACGCCTGCACCACCGAACAGACCGATCTTACCGCCCTTGATGTAGGGGGTCAGAAGGTCGATGGACTTAATACCGGTCTCCAGCATTTCGGTGGAGCCTTCCAGCTCTGCGAAGCCGGGAGCGGCACGGTGAATCGGCCAGTAGGTGTCAGCCTTGATCTCGGAGTTCGGCACGTCGAGTGCGTCACCGAGAACGTTGAAAATGTGGCCCTTCACGCCGTCACCAACGGGGACGGAGATCGGTGCGCCGGTGTCGACTACAGCCTGACCGCGGACCAGGCCGTCAGTCTGCTGCAGGGAGATAGCGCGAACGATTGAGTCGCCCAGGTGCTGTGCGGTCTCGAAGGTGATGGTGCGGGTGCGGCCGTCGAGGGTCAGCTCGGTGGTCAGAGCGTTGTAAATCTCGGGGACCTGACCGGCGGGGAACTCGACGTCGACCACGGGGCCGATGACGCGGGCAATACGACCCGTTGCGCCCTGAGTCGGTGCGGAGACCGATTCGTTGTAGGTGGCAGTCATATTTCTCACTTACTTAGAAAGTTTGGACAGTTGATGGCTTCGTTGGCGTACAAGTACTAGGAGCCGAGGGCGTCTGCGCCGCCCACGATTTCGGAGAGCTCCTGAGTAATTTCCGCCTGACGTGCGTTGTTCATCAAACGGGTGTACTTGGTAATCAGCGTCTCAGCGTTGTCACCTGCGGTCTTCATTGCGCGCTGGCGGGATGCCAGCTCACTTGCTGCTGCCTGCAGGAGGCAGGAGAAGATACGCGATGCAATGTAGCGCGGCAACAGCGCGTTGAGCACTTCCTCAGCGGAGGGCTCGAACTCGAAGGATGCCGCCTGCTCGTACTCAGCCTTGGTCAGTTCCTGGTCGGGAACGATTTCCTCGCCCATAGCCTTTGCGTCACCCACGTGGATGGGCAGCAGGCGCAGGATCTTGGGTTCCTGAACAACCATCGACTTGAACTCGGTGTATACGATGTGCAGTTCGTCCACGCCGCCCTCTTCGAAGGGCAGGTCGTAGGCTTCGAGCAGCGCGTCACGAATCTCGACGGCGGTTTCGACGCGAGGTGCATCGGTGTGGCCCTCCCACGCACGGGCGTAGGGGCGCTCACGGAACTCGAAGTAAGCCTTTGCCTTACGACCAACCAGGTACAGCTGTACCTCCTGGCCGTTAGAGCGCAGCCTCTCAATCAGAGATTCGGTACGACGCAGGATAGCGGAGGAGTACGAACCTGCCAGACCGCGGTCACTGGTAACAACCAGGATTGCGGAGCGGCGGTGTTCGTAGGCTTCGGACTCGTTCGGCTTGTGAATCAGCGGGTGCTTAATACCGTGCTGAGTCGCAACCGCAGTCACCACGCGGGTCAGAGCGTTCGCGTAAGGTCCGGCTGCCTGAGCAGCGTTACGAGCCTTGTTAATGCGGGAGGTCGCGATCATCTCCATCGCCTTGAAGATCTTCTTCATAGACGACGTCGAAGCAATCTTCTGTCGGTAAACCCTAATCTGGGCTCCCATAGAGCTTCCTTTCTCCTTGCTTTCTGCCCCGCCCCAGCCTCATAGCTGAGACGGGGAGAAGGCGAGGACTAATCGCTAACCGATGGTTTCCTGAGTGATGTCGCTATCGCGAGCTGCCTTGTGCTCCTCGTGACCTGCGTCGACGAGGTGGCTGCTGCCCTCAGACTTGAAACCCTGCTTGAAGTCAGCAACTGCGGACTTCAGAGCTGCAACGGTGTCATCCTCAAGCTTGCCGGAGGAAGCGATATCGGTCAGTACCGAGGTCTTGTGACGCAGGTACTCGATGAATCCTGCCTCGAAGCGCAGCACGTCGGAAATCTCGATGTCGTCGAGGTGACCGGAGGTACCAGCCCAAATGGAGACAACCTGCTCTTCAACTGCGTACGGGGTGTACTGCGGCTGACGCAGCAGCTCGGTCAGGCGAGAACCGCGGGTCAGCTGTGCCTTGGTAGCGTCGTCCAGGTCGGATGCGAACATTGCGAACGCTTCCATTGCACGGTACTGTGCCAGCTCCAGCTTCAGGGTACCGGAGACCTTCTTCATAGCCTTGGTCTGTGCGGCACCACCAACACGGGAGACGGAGATACCGACGTCGACTGCCGGACGCTGGTTAGCGTTGAACAGGTCGGACTGCAGGAAGATCTGGCCGTCAGTAATGGAGATGACGTTGGTCGGAATGAAGGCGGAAACGTCGTTTGCCTTGGTCTCAATGATCGGGAAGCCGGTCATCGAGCCTGCGCCGAGGTCGTCAGAGAGCTTAGCGCAACGCTCCAGCAGGCGGGAGTGCAGGTAGAAGACGTCACCGGGGTATGCTTCACGTCCCGGCGGGCGGCGCAGCAGCAGGGACACAGCGCGGTATGCTTCTGCCTGCTTCGACAGGTCGTCGAAGATGATGAGGACGTGCTTGCCACCGTACATCCAGTGCTGGCCGATAGCCGAACCGGTGTAGGGTGCCAGGTACTTGAAGCCTGCTGCGTCAGATGCGGGAGATGCCACGATGGTGGTGTACTCCAGCGCGCCGCGAGTCTCAAGGGTGTGGCGGACAGCTGCGATGGTAGATGCCTTCTGGCCAACAGCCACGTAGATGCATCGAACCTGCTTGTCCGGGTCACCGGAAGCCCAGTTGTCCTTCTGGTTCAGAATGGTGTCGATCGCGATAGCGGTCTTACCGGTCTGGCGGTCACCAATAATCAGCTGACGCTGACCGCGACCAATCGGAATCATCGAGTCGATTGCCTTCAGACCGGTCTGCAGCGGCTCGTGAACCGACTTACGCTGGGTCACGCCGGGAGCCTGCAGCTCCAGTGCGCGGCGACCCTCAGCCTCAATGGGGCCCAGGTCATCGATCGGGTTACCGAGGGGGTCAACAACGCGACCGAGGTACGCGTCGCCAACGGGCACCGAGAGGACCTCACCGGTGCGGTGTACGACCTGGCCCTCTTCAATACCGGTGAAGTCACCCAGGACAATCACACCAATATTGCGGGTATCCAGGTTCTGTGCGAGGCCGAGGGTGCCGTCTTCGAAACGAAGCAGCTCATTCGCCATAACCGAGGGAAGGCCCTCGACACGAGCGATACCGTCGGAGGCCGATACAACTCGACCCACCTCAACACGTTCTGCATTGCCGGGTTCGTAAGACGCTGCAAACTCGTTCAGCGCATTACGGACATCTTCGGCATTGATGGTCAGTTCGGCCATCTTGTGTCCCTGCTCTCTCATTGTGGTTGCGTTCCGTCAACGGAACCAACCGAAACTTGCAATTCGGGTTGAACGGGCGGGCAATGCCGCCACTTCTGCGAAGGAGGCATCTGCCACGCACCCGCTACCCGAGGTATCTTCTAAATCACCGTTGCGACGAACGGTTCAGCGTCGCTAGCTTGAGCCGCTAGCCGATGGAACGAGCCAGATCGGACATACGGGTCTCGACGGTACCGTCGATCACCTCGTCGCCCACCTGAACACGCAGACCGCCCAGAACGGCGGGGTCCACCGAAACGTCGAGCTTCAGCTCACGGCCGTACACGGCGTTGAGCGCGCGACCGAGACGTTCAAGCTGTGCCTGCGACAGCGCAATCGCGCTAGTTACTCGCGCAATGTAACGGTTCTGTCGCGTGACGATGATTTCTGCGAACTCATCGGCTACCCGTGCAGCGTGACGGCCGCGGGGGTTGGAGCCAACTCGTTCGAGCAGAAGCACACCTTCGGCGGTGGTGGCGGGGCCACCGAGCGCCACGGCGAGCTTCTTCTTTGCTTCTTTGCTTGCCTGATGGTCGGACAGCGCTTCCTGCGCCTGAGCGTTGGAATCAACGGTACGCACAAAGGTGAGTAGTTCGTTGAGCACCTCGTCCAGGGCATCCACGCCACCGCGAGACTGAGCCGATGCGGTCACGGCGAGCACTGCTGCACGCTCCAGGGCGTTCGCCAGATCTGCATCATCAGACCAGCGCTGAGTCACCGCATTGGTGAGCACAGCCATAGCCTGCGAAGAGATCTTACCGTCGAAGACGGTGTTAGCGATACCCTGACGTGCTGCTGCATCACGCGAAGAATCGGTGACAGCACGGCGCAGGGTGCCGTTGTGGTCGAGAACATCAACCACAGCGAAAAGCTCGCTCGCCAGGTTCAGGGGCTGCAGGGAAGCGTGAGCTTCCAGCACCTCTTCCACCTTGCTCAGTGATTCAGTAGATACTCCTGCCATTACCGAGCCGCACCTGCGTTCTGCTTCTCGGTTTCAAGGTCAGCAAGAAAACGATCTACCACACGGGCCGATCGCTCATCATCGTTGAGGGCTTCGCCCACAATCTTGCCGGCAAGGGTCGTAGCAAGAGTGCCAACCTCGGAACGGAGGGACACTGCTGCTGCCGCACGCTCTGCCTCGATAGCCTTTGCTGCATTATCGCTAATGCGCTGAGCCTCAGCGGTTGCACGCTCGCGAGCATCGGCAATGATTGCCTCGCCCTCTGCGCGTGCCTCTTCACGAATCTTCTGAGCCTCCAGTCGAGCGCTTTCGAGCTGCTGGGTGTACTCATCGCGAGCCGCTGCAGCCTCTGCCTGTGCCTTCTCGGCCTTGGCAAGGCCACCTTCGATTGCTTCCTTACGGTCCTGGTAGATCTTCTCGAACGCCGGGACAACGTACTTAGCAACGATGTAGTAGAGGATCAGGAATCCGATGAGGGTAATGACAATTTCCCCGACGTCGGGAATCAGGGGGTTCGAAGTTGCCTCCGCTCCCCCGTCGCTTGCCAGATAAATCATGGAGGGAATCCTGTTCTATGGGATGGGTCGTTTAGGATGTGGCAGAGCCGGTTACTTGATGAAGACGAGAACCAGGCCCAGAATTGCCAGTGCCTCGACCAGTGCGAAGCCCAGGAACAGCATGGGCTGCAGGGTCTTCTGGGACTCGGGCTGACGAGCAACGCTGGTCATGTATGCCGCGAAGATCAGACCCACGCCGATGCCGCCGCCAATAGCTGCCAGACCGTAGCCAACCGCAGTGATGGAACCAACCATTATTTTTCCTTTCAACAGTGTTCGACCGGGAACATACCCGGACCGAACAGAGTTTGATTTGAGTTAATAGCCCGCACAGTGAACGTGTGGGTTGCTTTATTCACGCCCAATGACGAACGTGAAAACCTAAAAAACTAGAGAGTTTAGTGTCCCTCGGAAACCGAGCCCTGCAAGTACACAGCCAGCAGCAGAGCGAACACATAAGCCTGGATGCACTGAATCATGAATTCCAGGAAGTACAGGAACATGCCCAGAGCACCGGGAGCAATAGCAGCCAGGTAGCCGATGCCACCCAGGGTCTCTACCATGTAGGTCACCATGCTGGATGCAACCATCAGCGCCAGGTGACCACCGAACATGGTCGCGAAGAGACGCAGTGCGTGAGTTGCCGGACGAATCAGCAGGTTCGAGAAGAACTCGATCGGAATCAGGATGGGGTAAATCCAGACCGGCAGACCCGAAGGCATGGTGATGTCCTTGAAGAAGCCGCCCAAGCCCTTGCGCTTGATACCAACACCAACCCAGGTCAGGTATGCGACGCCAGCCAGTGCGTAGGCGCTACCGGGGTGGGAGAAGGAGGGCAGCTGAACAAACGGAATCGAACCGAAGAGGTTGTTCACCAGAACGAAGAAGAAGGAGGCGAACAGAATCGGCACGAAAGGCTTGTAGTGCTGAACGCCCAGGGTTTCCTTGCCGAGGGAGTTACGAGCAAACATGTAGCCGGATTCAGCAATGAACTGAGTCTTGCCGGGAACCATGGCACGCTTACGTGCTGCGGTGAGGAAGAAGACCGCAATAATCACCACGGACAGCAGAATCAGTACGTTCTGCTTACCGAAAGCGAAATCACCAATGGTGAAGAAGGGGGGCAGATGCATGTCTTCAGGGGTCGGCGGCACATAGGCTTCCGCGAGGATCAACCCGTTCTCGATCAAAGCAAGTCCTTTCTTGCTACTAGTGGCTATCAAGAGCCCATGTCTGCCTATAAACGACTGACATGCTAACTACATGGATGAATGTGTGACCTAGCGGTCCGCGTTCAATGACCTAACGGTCTTTATTCTGCCTGGTCATGTGGGTAAAGACGAGGGTCAAACCTCCAACAGCGCCAATCAAGACGCCAACCCACACCAGCCAGGTGGTGGAGAAGACCAGGTCACCGAGGTAACCGATGCCTCCCCACACCGCTACACCGATGATCAGATAGAGAATCGACATGACGGCGCCGGAGAGACCCCCGTCAGATACCAATTCTCCGGTGGTGCGGAGCTTTTTATCTCCGTCCCACCACTTCTTCTCTTCGGCCAAACGTTTTTCCTTTCAAACACCAATCGTGTTACCGACCATGGTCTTCCGAGTCGGTGTCGAAGTACAAAATTCTCAGTCGTGCGATGCTGACTGTTTCAATAACAATCCACAGAATCACGCCGGTACATGCGCCTGCGAGAGTCCAACCGTGCCTCAGATTCTCGGGGAACGGCACAAACATCAATACCAGACCGAGCAGAGCAATCTTCACGAGGTAGCTCACCACCAGCGATTTGGGTACACCCCAGTCGAAAATGGGAGCAACCAACATAACTAATACGCCCAGAGTGAAGCATATATAGATTATCAGAAAGCCCAATGTTATTCCTAGCGCGCCCACGGGGCCCGCAAACAGGTACGCACTCATCATACCGCCCAACCAAGCCAGCAGAGAGTAAGCCGATACTCTGTAGAACAAAAATTTCCAGGAAAGCTCTTGACTCTCGAAAAAAGAGGCCTTCAAACCTGCTTGAGCACGCTCTCGGCGGCGTTTCTGCTGCTTCTTGCGCTCCGCCGGCGGATACCACAGAACGTCCACCACGCGCCTCCAGAGAGGCTCTACATGAGCCTCAGCCGAAGGTTTAGAGCGTTCAGAAACCATTAGTGTTTCTCCCCACGGTTCTGATTCGACTGAGTCGAAGAAGAGGAAACAGAAGAGTGCAGACCCGCACGATCCTTCACAGAATCCGGCATAATCGGCTCCGGATGCAGCGAGGTCGGCTCCACATTCTCAGGAGTCGCAGGAACGCCAGTTGCCGAGGTCAAAGAGCCGGTAGCAGGCTCCGCAGTTGCCGACTTCGCCTTCGACGCCGAACCCTTCAAATCCGCTGCAAAACGCTTCGACAGATCAATCGTAGAAGTAGGAGCATCTCCACCAAAGAGCTGCGGCATACGCAGGTACACCACCAGCACGGCAAGAGCCACAAGCACCACACCCACGGTCGCCACCACAGATCCCGCAGCATACAGATCAGATGCAAATGCCAACAGCACCCACACCAGAATGGTCGTACCCGTCACCACGGCGGTCGAACCAAGGTGGCTGAAACCGACATCCGTCAGACGCTGATAAGTGTGAGTACGGTGCGGCTTGTCCCACTGCTCCCCCGCCATAAAACGACGGAACAGAGTCGTACCCGTATCCGCAAGGTAAGTCATCAGCGGAGCAAAAGCCAGCAGGAACGGAACATCCGCAAACCACGCACCCACAGCCAACGTACCCAGCGCCGCACCCAAAACATAAGAACCCGCATCGCCCAAAAACACGTTCTTACCAGGGCGCACATTCCACGGCAGGAACGCCGCAAAAGCACCGGCAACAGCCACACCAGCCAAAGCCAGCCACGGAAGGTTCACCATCCAACCGGTCAGCGCATACGCCAAACCAGCCACCAGGCCGTGAGCACCAGAAATACCGTTAATGCCGTCCATAAAATTCGCCACGTTAATGTAGCCGGCAATAAAAATCGCGCCAAGGATCAGCAGCAGAATATTCGTGCCCTGTACCGTCGCGAAGCTCACGCTTACCAGAAGACCAATGACCAGCTGCAGGCCCGCACGACGCACAATGCTCACGCCGCGAATATCCTCCAGCCACCCCAAGACGAGAGCGCACAGAATCGCCGCAGCAATCGTCACCGCCAGCTGCAAAGACTCAGCAGAACGGTACGTCCAGCCGAACAGGGTAGCCACCACAAACGCAACAAAGGTCGCAGCCGCAGTCGCCAAACCCATACCGCGGTACGTCGGAGCGGTATGCGAAGAACGCTCATTAGGAACATCCACCATGTTGTAGCGGTGCAAAATTGGGCGCACCGCAAACGGCAAAAGGGCACCCAAAACAAAAGCAAGAGCAAAAATACTCAACAGCTCAGAAAAGGAGGTCATACCAGCTCCAAAGCATTGGCGCCGCTCCCCTGGACGCAAACTCCAGAATCGCGGCTGAGGGACGATGTGTGCGTAGTGTGTGTTTACTTCGTATTCTATAGAACTCTTCAGTAGCCCGGGACTAAACGTTACAGATTCTCTCCATACGTTCTGCATATTCTGCGTCCTGAAATGTTCTACACCCGAGAAAGAGAAAACACCGGATACCGCACCCGCCACGCAAGTGCAGCATCCGGTGTCATTTCCGTAAAGATTAGAACGTCTGTGCATCCGCCAAAGTACGCGGATCAGGGGCACGCTCCAGGCCATGACGCTCATAGCCGCTGTGCTCCCGATAGTTCTGAATCCACAGCTTATAATCGAGCTCATCAGGGTCAAGTGCCGGGGCACTCGACCGGGAAATATACCGGTTCTCCTCGCTCGGCACCAGCTTCTCGGTACCGCCGAAGAGAGTCTCATCCAGCTTCTCACCCTTGCGAAGACCAATCTCCTTGATCTCCACGTCATACCGCTCATACGCCTGGCGCATCGCCTTCGCAACATCCAGGATCTTGACTGGCTGGCCCATATCCAGCACCATGACCTCGCCCGGGCGACCAATTGCACCGGCAAGCATCACCAGCAGGCAGGCATCGGTAATCAGCATGAAGTAACGGGTCGCACGCTTATCCGTCAGGGTAATCGGACCACCCGAAAGAATCTGCTTCGTAAAGAGCGGCTTAATCGAACCGCGCGAACCAAACACGTTACCGAAACGAACCGACACGTAGGTGTTGCCGGTCTTCTCGCCAAAGTACGCGGTCAGACGCTCCGCCACGCGCTTGGACTGACCCAGCGCAGTCTTCGGATCCGCCGCCTTATCGGTCGAAACGTTTACGAAGGTCTTCACGCCCACCGCCTCTGCGGCACGCAGCACGTTCAGAGTACCCAAGGAGTTCGTCTTCCATGCCTCCTGCGGGTACGCCTCCAGCGCCGACACATGCTTCAAAGCCGCAGCGTGGAACACCACCTCGGGGCGACGGTCACGGAAAATCTCCAGCAGATTATCGCCCTCACGAATATCAGCCAGGATGATGCGATCATCATCCAGGCTCGACTCGTGAGTAATCGAAACCTTCGTCTCCATTAGCAGAGTCTCATCATGATCAAGCATCATGAGGGTCTCCGGCTCAAACTCGCTAATCTGACGGCACAGCTCAGAACCAATCGAACCCCCCGCACCGGTGACCAGCACGCGCTTACCGTGCAGGTACGAACGCAGAATATCGCGGTCAATATCGTAGTTAATCTCGCCACGAATCACGCGCATCAGGTCGTTATCGCTCGCGGTAATCAGACGCTCACCCATCAGGCGAGCATTCGCGCTACTAATACGCTGAACCTCAACCTTAAGCTTACGCATGCGGTTGCAGAAGGACTCGAAGTAGTCCTCCGACATATCCGAAATCGTCACCAGAATCTTACGGGTACCCGACTCACGAATCACCTGCTCCAGCTCAGGGTAAGTCGTAATCACCGAAATGCCGTGGAACTTCGTACCAGCCTTCAGCTGGTCATCATCGAAGACCGCAACCGGGCGAAGCTTCGCCTCCTCATCGTGCAGCATCGAATCCATGACCATGCCGCCGATAAAGCCAGCACCGTACACAATCACCGGCTCACCGGTCAGCTCACGCACAGCACCGCGCTCAGTGTACACACGCTTCGCCATGCGAGCGCCCGCCATCATAATCAGGCTAAACGCCGCCGCAATCGCAGGCACACTATGCGGAATATGCGGCAGACCCAACAGCTCATCCACAAAGGAGAAAGCAGTCAACGCCGCACCCGCGCTCAAAGCAGCCGCACCGGCACGCCACGACTCGTCAAACGAACCGTACGAATACACGCCGTTATAAATCTTCACGCCCGCCAAACCGACAGCCAGATGCAACACCACAGCCAACGTAGCGGTCATCGTCAACGACGCCGGGTGAATAATATCGAACACCGAGCCGTTGCTGAGCAGCACACTATAGCGGAGCATGTACGCGAACAAAACCGCCAGAACCCAGGCACTCGAATCAAGCAGCGCCTGCGCAATCAACCACCACGGCTTACGCTCATACAGGCGGTTCACCAGCATCGTGCCGGAGTCACCCTCCGTCACCATCGTGCCGCGCTGAGCCGCCTTCCGCATCACCACATGAGCGTGAGGTTTCAACTGAGCCACTACATGCCTCCTTCAGATGCGGTACCAGAAGAACGAGAAGAAGCACGAGCCGTCAAAGACGACAACGCACGAAACGCCGAACGGCGCACCTGCTCAGGAACAAAACGGTACACGCTACGCACCGCCATGTTCTGAGCCCACTGAAGCTTAGAAATACCGTGACCGGTGTACAGTCGACGCTGAATCGCCACATCCTGCAACCAGGCGTCCACTCCCCCGCGCTTCGTGTACGCGCCCGCACCCACGCGGTAACGCACCAGCGCCTCTGGGATATTGCCGAGACGGTAGCCGGCATCGCGCAGACGCATCCACAGCCACCAATCCTCAGCGCCGGGCACGAACTCGTAACCGCCCAGCTGCTGCACGGCGCTCTTCACGAACGCCACGGACGGGTGATAAATCGGGTTGCGCGAATCCATCGCGCTGAGCAGACGCGCAGAATCAACAATCGCCTCGCGGGTTGACTCCACCGCAGTATTGCTCTCATTCACCTCAAGCATGGCAGAGCCCAGCACCGTGTAGCCGCCCTGCACCAGGGCAGGAATCAGACGCGCAAAACGAGTCGGCTCAGACAGATCATCAGAATCAGCACGAGCCACCAGCTCATACGAACACGCCTGCAGACCGGCATTCAGCGCCTCCGCCAAACCAACATTCTGAGCCAGCTCCACCACCTGAATCGGCGGGCAATCCAGATTCTCGGCGCGCTGAACCCAGCGGTCCACCACGGCATCCAGCTCGGGGGTCAGCGGACCATCCTTCACAAAAACCAGCTCGGAAGGACGCACCGTCTGGTTCAGAAGATTCGACTCCAACGCCTGATCCAGATAGGCGGGGTTCTCCTTCGCGTACACGCTCATCAGCACCGAGAAATCGGGTACAGAGCTCACGCAACCGCGCGCCTTCTCAGAATCAGCGCGGCTTTCAGCGGATGCAGGCACGCCATAGCGGCCGGGGAAAGTCAGCGGGTAAATGCCCTCAAGCACCTGAGCATTCGGGCGAGGCGCACGCAAACCATCACGCACACCATCGAGGAAATACCCCAGGTAGGTGCGGCGGTCATCAGTACGCAGAACAGTAGAAATCCACAGGCGCGCCGACGAGCCACCGTACAGCAGCTTCTCCAGCGGGTTCAGAGTACGCGAACGGGTAAAGACCCACAGCTTATTGCGCACATCGTTATAGAAACGCGGACCCGGGTCAGCGTTCGTCGTACCAAAAGTCTTCGTGTGGTGCTTAGCCACCGAAGAAGGCACCGCAATGCCGTCACGGTGATGAATCAGACGAGTCGAAAACTCGAAGTCATCATTCCAAATGAAGAACTCAGCAATCGGCAAACCACCATTACGGCGAATAGCCTGCGCGTCCATCAGAATCGACACGAACGAGGCGCTACGAATCGGACGGGCACCCACCGCCTGCGCACGAGCATAACGCTGCTGACCCGCCGCAAACATCGTGCGCGGAGTGTTCATCGGGTGGTCCTCGCCGTTCGTCCACACCACGCGAGAGGCCACCACTGCGGGGCGCTGCGAAGGTACCGGCGAATAGTTCAGCCAGGCGGCAGCCGCCTCCGACAGAGTGTTCTCGGTCGGCTCGGTGTCATCATCCATAACCCACACCAGATCCGGGTTATGGCGCTCCAGGGCGCGATCAATACCCACCGCGAAACCGCCAGCGCCGCCCATATTGCTCTCCAGGCGGATGCAATCCACCGGTAGCTCGTAGTCCAGGGCACGCAGATACTCAGCAGTACCGTCCGTGGAGGCGTTATCAACAATCACCACCGCCGCAGGCACACGCTCACCAGAAGCGATACCAGCAAGGGTCTTCGGCAGCAGGTCCTCACGGTTATAAGTCACCACCACGGCGACCGTGCGGGGATACTCGTTCAAAGAATCGCAAGATGAAGACTGTTCGGAAGAAGGCTGGGCAAAAGCGGTCACGTCGCTGTACTTTTCTGCCATAAGTTCTCCCTCCGCGGCGCGATGCGCCTGAATCAGCCGGTACGCGATACACCCATACCGAGCTGGGCGCTTATGGTGTTTCTCGCGCCCGCGGCATTCAACCGTGTGGATATATCACTCAAAGAAAATATTCTACCTGCGGTCTCCACTAGAGAGTGAACCATCACCCCAAAAGACGCACTTTATGACAAATAAACAACCGAATTCAGTTGATTTATCCGCATAGCGGACGTACCGGCACACCCAGTTTTGGGTATCCATCAAGCTATCAGCTTTACAGCCTGTATTTGTGCTGTGCACCCCGTGCGAAAAAACGACCAGAGACCGAATAAAAACCCACAAATTCCCCATAAACTGTTCAAATATGGGAAAGTTGAAATGACCCCATTTTTCCCCGCAATGTACGCGGGCTCGTGAGAGGTAAAAGAGATGTCCGAATCCAAGTGGAAAGTCATTGGCGCCAGCGGCTTCGTTGGTTCCTCCATCGTCGCGCGTCTAAACGCAGAAGGTATCAGCGTTGATCCCATCGAGGCACCTCGACTCGCAACCCGCGCCCTCGACGTAGATAGCATCATCGACGAGGCAGACCAGCTTGAAGGCATCATCGACTCCCTCGCAGAAGCCTTCGCCGGCGCGCAGGTCGTCGTCAACGCAGCGGGCCTCGCAGCGCCCAATATGCAGGATCTACCTCCGCTCGTCGGTGCAAACGCCCTGCTTCCCGCCGTAATTGCCATCGCCGCACAGCGAACCGGCGTACGCCGCGTCATCCACCTCTCCTCCGCAGCGGTACAGGGCCCGCGCCTCGTACTGGATGATTCCGAAGAGACCAACCCGTTCAGCGCCTACTCCTTCTCCAAAGCACTCGGCGAAGAAGCGCTGCTCGACCTGCAGGACTACTTCCTCGAAGAGCACCCCGACTGCGCACCCGAACTGTGCATCCTTCGCGCAACCAGCGTGCAGGGCCGCGGCCGACGCACCACCGAACTCTTCGCCAAGATGGCCTCCTCCCCCTTCGCATCCGTTGCGGGTGCAGGCACCGGCAAGTCCCCGGTTTCCAGCGTGCACGCCCTCGCAGAATTCGTGGTCATGCTCGGCACCTTCTCCGGCGAGCTACCCACCATCGTGCTGCAGCCTTGGGAAGGCGCAACCGTCGCCTCCGCATCCGTGGATGCTGGTCGCCGCCACCCGCGCCGCCTGCCCGAGTGGCTCTGCCGCGCAGCCGTCAAGGCGGGCTACACCGTCTCCGAGCTGATGAACGACAAGTTCGCAGGCTCCGTGCGTAAGGTCGAGGTCATGTGGTTCGGCCAGGGCATCGACGACTCCTGGGCACGTGACAACAACCTTCTGCCCACCCCGCGCGTGCGTGAAGTACTGCGCAACGCCCACACCGCGCTGGGTAAGAAGAAGGACCGCCGCTTCGATAAGAAGTAGGTAGCGTACGTGCGCCCCTAACAGCGCACAACCTAGAGGACTCATAGCAGAAGGGAACCCCCCGATATATCTGAACGATATATCGGGGGTTCCCTTATACGTTTTATGCTCTGAGTATTTACACTCAGCAGAGAGTTCTTACAGCCCGCAGAGGTTTAGAGGTGATCCTCCGGAGCATCCTTCTGCTCGGTCTTTGCCTCAGTATTTGCTGCGGATCCAGCATCTTCAGCCTTAGCTTCTGCAGTCTTTGCCTCGCTCTGAGCAGGCTTGCTCTTAGCGGCAGTCTCAATCTTCGACTCGCCAAAGACCAGCGCGCGAGCAGTATCGGCAGGCACAGGCAGGGTCTGCGGTTCATCCGCACGAACCGGCTTCGGAGTGTTGTCACGGTAGCCGCGCGAACGCTCCTGATCCACGCCGGTGCTGAAAGCAGAAGACAGAGCCGAAGTAGCGCCCAGAAGGGACGCAGCGACAGAACCGGCAACCGGTGCCGAAGCGCGACGAGCAGGCTCACCGCTCACAGTGTGGGTGCTGTCCCACTGCTCGTACGCCTCATCCAGGTCAGCCTGCTCATCCAGAGCACGCTCAGAAGGAGTCGACTCAGACGACGCGGAAGAAGCAGCCTCGGCCTCCTCAACCTTACGAGCCGCCTGCTCGTCAGCCTCGGCACGAGTCAGAATGGTCGGAACGACCTCGCGCAGCTCCTCCACCGAAATCGCGCCCTCACGAACCACCACGTAGGGGAAGGAGGTGCAATCCAGAATCGTGGACGGTGCCGGGTCACGCTCAGTCACCACAACCACGCCGTCCTCATTCGGCTCAGACTCAAGCGGCTTAGGACGAGCGCCGCCGTCAATCACCACGGCAACGTCCTCGCCCAGGGATTCCATGGCGGTCTGTGCGTCCAGTGCAGCTTCATGACCGGTCTTATTCGCGCTCGACACCGCCAGCGGACCGTGCTCAGTCAGCAGCTTCAGGGCGAACTCATCATCGGGAACACGCACGGCAACAGTACCGCGGGTCTCACCCAAATCCCAGCTCAGCGACGGGTACGCGTAAAGAATCATAGTCAGCGCGCCGGGCCAGAAGCGACCACCCAGATCGTAAATATCGTCCGGAACGTCGTCGACCACGCCAGCGAGCGCAGCAAGATCAAAGATCAGCACGGGCGGCGGCATGGTGCGGTCGCGGCCCTTATCTGCCAGCAGCTTGGCAACGCCCTGATGCGAGAAAGCATCGGCGGCAATACCGTAGACGGTATCGGTGGGCATCACAATCGTGTCGTGCGCCTTCAGCGCCTCGCGGGCAGCTTCGATGGCCTCGCGGGTCTCAGTTTCAGTCGTTACGGGGTACAGCTTTGCAGTCACGGGTCTTATTCTCTCATGTTTTTCTGGATGCGGCGAGACACCGGCACCCACAACGCGCCATGTGGAAGCACTCTTCCGGGGGTTCACCATATTTCACCAGCTCTGAGCTGGCTGAGGAGGCGGACGCGTTGCCTTCACGCAGCCCGGCACGGGCTAGGTGGTGCATCTACTAGTCTAAAGGCTCTAGTGGGCGCGGTTTATAACCGACGCTATGACGCGGACGATTATTCAGGTCACGCACCGGGTAGCAGCCCTCGAAGCCGACACGCGCCAACAGCTCGGCGACGGCTTCTTCCTGGGTGTCGTCGTGCTCCATGATGAACAGGCCGCCGGGGGTAAGAAGCTCGAAGGCGCGGGCGGCAATCGCGGAGGGCATCTGCATGCCGTCCTCTCCCCCGCCGTACAGTGCCATGTCCGGGTCGTGCAGGGCGGCTTCCGGGTCGGCGGGTACGTTCGCCGGCGGAATGTACGGAGGGTTCGAGAGCACCGCGTCGAAGGTTCCGGCAAGTTCGGGCAGGGCGGTGAGGGCGTCCCCCTGAACCAGGTGCACGCCGAGCGGCTCCAGGTTCTTGCGGGTGTAGGGGATGGCGTCTTCGGAGAGTTCCACCGCGAACACCTGGGCGTTCGGCAGTTCGCTCTTGATTGCCGCGGCGATAGCCCCGGAGCCGGTGCACAGGTCGACGATGCGCAGCTGACCGGTTGCCGACTCGGTGCGTGCGGCCAGCACTTTGAGGGCTTCTTCGGCGAGGAGCTCGGTCTCTGGGCGGGGTACGAACACGCCCGGTCCGACTGCCAGTTCTAGGCGGTAGAAGGGAGCGGAGCCAGTAATGTGCTGCAGCGGTTCGCGGCGGACGCGGCGGGCGACCAGCGCCTCGTACTCTGCGACTTGTTCAGGGGTGAGCCGTTCCCCCATGAGCGCCGCGTGCTGTAGGCGTGAGCGTGAGCCGTCGTAGAGCAGGTGCGCGGCGAGGAGCTCGGCGTCCACGCGGGGGCTGGGCACCTGGGCCAGTGCCGCGGTGGCGCGCGTGAGTACCTGCGCGAGTTCTTCCCCGCGCGGGTCGTGCACATTCACCTTCATGAGCTCTCCTTTTCATCTCTCAACGGCTCAAAGCCTATCGCGGCATACAGGTGAGGGGCTCCACCGCCGTAGCGGCGAGCCCCCTCACCAACATCTCATACCGTTTCAAAGAATCGGCACGGGCAAATACAGAATTACTTCTGTTCCTGGCCCACCTGAGCGAGGCGGTGCGCCTCATCCATCTCAATAGCGGACTGAACCACAGGCTCCAAGTCACCATTCAGCACAGCATCCAGGTTGTACGCCTTGTAGCCGGTACGGTGATCCGCAATGCGGTTCTCCGGGAAGTTGTACGTACGGATACGCTCCGAACGGTCCATGGTACGCACCTGCGAAGCGCGGTGTGCCGCGTTCTCAGCGTCAATCTGCTCCTGCTGGTGAGCCAGCAGTCGCGCACGCAGAACGCGCATCGCAGCTTCACGGTTCTGCAGCTGAGACTTCTCATTCTGCATCGCCACCACAATACCGGTCGGAAGGTGAGTAATACGCACCGCCGAGTCAGTGGTGTTCACCGACTGACCACCGGGGCCCGAAGAACGGTACACGTCAATCTTTAGGTCGTTCTGGTTAATCTCGATTTCCTCGGGCTCGTCCACTTCGGGGAACACCAGAACACCGGCAGCAGAAGTGTGGATACGGCCCTGAGACTCAGTCGCCGGAACACGCTGCACACGGTGCACGCCACCCTCATACTTCAGGTGCGCCCACACGCCCTCAGCCGGCTCATTCGAGGAGCCCTTAATAGCAATCTGGGCGTCCTTGTAACCGCCAACATCGGTGCTGGTCGAAGAAATAATCTCAGTCTTCCAGCCCTTGTGCTCGGCGTAACGCATGTACATGCGCAGCAGGTCACCAGCGAACAGAGCCGCCTCGTCACCACCGGCACCAGCCTTCACCTCAAGAATGACGTTACGGCCATCATCCGGGTCACGCGGAATCAGCAGGCGGCGCAGCTTCTCCTGAGCAACCTCCAGCTCCTCCTCCAGACCGGGAATCTCCGCCGCGAAATCCGGATCCTCATCAGCCATCTCGCGAGCAGCCTCAAGGTCATCCTTCAGCGAAGTGTACTTGTTGTACGCAGTCACAATACCGGTCAGCTCCGCGTAGCGGCGGCCCACACGGCGTGCCTTACCCTGATTCGCCTGCACGGCGGGGTCAGCCAGCTGATTCTGCAGGTCAGCGTGCTCATCCAGCAGAACCTGAATAGATTCAAACATTCTGTTCTCTCTTCCATCTCCCGCACTTTACGCCGCACGGGCAGGCACTAGACATCTCACACCCCTCACAACGGGGATGCACAAAACGAACGGCTCACGCGCCCCACCCACAATGAGGAGGTGGGGCGCGTGAGATACGAGCCTTAGTCGACCAGACGCAGACCGTTCTTCTGAACCGTCAGAAGGAACTCCACGTTGCTTTCAGTCTTACGCAGCTGGTTGGTCAGAACACCCAGAGCCTGCTCGGGTTCCATACCCGCCAGGGCACGGCGCAGACCCCACATAATCTTGATCTCATCCGGGGAGAGCAGGTTCTCCTCGCGGCGAGTACCAGAAGCATTAATATCAACCGCCGGGAAGATACGCTTATCCGCCAGCTGACGGGACAGGCGCAGCTCCATGTTACCGGTGCCCTTGAACTCTTCGAAGATCACTTCGTCCATCTTCGAGCCGGTCTCAACCAGCGCGGTAGCCAGGATGGTCAGCGAGCCGCCCTCTTCAATGTTGCGGGCAGCGCCGAAGAACTTCTTCGGCGGGTACAGTGCGGCAGAATCCACACCACCGGACAGGATACGACCGGATGCGGGAGCAGCCAGGTTGTATGCGCGGCCCAGGCGGGTCATGGAGTCCAGCAGCACGACCACATCGTAGCCGAGCTCCACCATACGCTTCGCACGCTCAATAGCCAGCTCAGCCACAGTGGTGTGATCCTCAGCGGGACGGTCGAAGGTCGAGGCGATAACCTCACCCTTAACGGTGCGCTGCATATCGGTCACTTCTTCAGGACGCTCATCCACCAGGACCATCATCAGGTACACGTCCGGGTTGTTCACAGTAATCGCGTTCGCGATGGACTGCAGCATGAGGGTCTTACCCGCCTTCGGCGGGGACACAATCAGACCACGCTGACCCTTACCAATCGGAGACACCAGGTCAACCACGCGGGTGCCCAGCTTCTTCGGGGTGGTCTCCAGGCGCAGACGCTCCTTGGGGTACAGCGGGGTCAGCTTCGAGAACACGCGGCGGTTCGCTGCTTCCTCAACGCTCTGACCGTTAATCGCCTCAACCTGAACCAGCGCGTTGAAACGCTGGCGGCTGTTCGACTCACCCTCACGCGGCACGCGAATCGCGCCGAGCACGTGGTCGCCCTTACGCAGGTTGTACTTCTTCACCTGAGCCAGGGAGACGTACACGTCGTTGGTGCCGGGCAGGTAGCCGGTGGTACGCACGAAAGCGTAGTTATCGAGGATGTCCAGAACACCGGAAATCGGTGCCAGCACATCGTCTTCGCTCAGGCGAGGCTCGTTCTCCTCGCGGCGGCGAGCCTGCTTCTCAGCACGCTCAGCCTGACGGTCACGCTTGGAACGGCGCTCAGTGCGCTCGGCACGCTCTGCGCGTTCTGCACGCTCAGCAGCCTTACGCTCAGCATTGCGCTCTGCACGCTCCGCCTGGCGGTCACGCTTGGAACGACGCTCAGTACGCTCACCATCCTGGTCGCGGCGACGCTCACGGGTACGAGTACGCTTCGAGCTCTTCTCACCGTCAGGGGTGCCAAAAGTCATGTCCAGGGCAGCGTTCAGGCTGTCCAGGCTCGCGGTGCCGTCAGCGGTAGTAGCCTTCAGCTCAGCAGAGTTACCGGGCAGGTCAACCTGCTCCGCACGCTCGCCAATACGCTCAGCAGCCAGCTCAGCACGCACGTCCAGCGGAGGAAGCTCAGCGGGCTTCTCTTCCTTACGGGTGCGGGTGCGGCGGGTACGCTTCTCCGGCTTCTCGTTATTCTCAGTCTTCTCGGACTTCTCAGCCGATGCGTCCTCGCCCTCAGCGGCGCGGCGAGCGCGCGCACGCTTCTGAGCGGGAGTCTCATGGCGGGAAGAACGGGTACGCTTCTCAGACTTTTCAGCCTTCTCAGCGCCCTCGGCGGGAGCCTCAGCAGCCTCAGCGTTTTCGGTCTTCTCAGCCTTCTCCACCTTCGCCTCAGCATCCTTCTGGGTGCGAGTACGGCGGGTACGGCGAGGCTTAGACTCCTCAACCTTCTCAGCATCGGGAGTCTGGGCAGACTCAGCGGGAGTCTCAGCCTTGGGCTCAGCAGGAGCGGCTACGGCGCCGCCACGCTGATGCTCCTCAAGAGCCTGAACCAGCTCAGCCTTCTTCAACTTCAAATAGCCGCGGATACCAAGCTGCTGGGCGAGGACACGCAGCTGCGCGACCTTCAAGTTTGCAAGTTCCGGTGCGGCAGCTGCCGTACCGTACTCATCGGTGACAACAATATTCTTTGCCAACTACAATTCCTTTGGTTATAAGCCCTGAAAATCTTCAGAATAAAGATCGGGCGGGCGCTATAGGGCGGTCAAAGGTTTAGACACTGCCGAAAGAAAACAGCAGTCCGCACCTTCGACTCCCTCGAACCGCACTGGAGGCGGTTCGCGTCTCTTACCGTACCCGCTGATTCAGACACAGCGAGCACACACGGAAGATAAGGCGCTCTATCACAAATGTGGGCAAGCCCAAACCATCATCTCTAAGAACCATCTACACGAGATGAAGAGGATGGAATGGTCACTTTGAAAGGGCACCCGCCGCGAAACCGAACCTCCAGAAAAGTCTTCCCCTATGCGTCAGAAATAAAGAAAGACGTGAACTCCAAAGGCACTCCCCCGAACTCTGCCGGCTCCCGCCCAGATACACAAAGCATCTGAGGCATCAGGGGAAACGGAAGTACGTTACGAAGGATAGTATCGACGGTCTACATTGAACGACGGGCGAACCTCAACATAGGACGAACTAATAACGTCCTACTGAGTAACTATAACACCTTCAGTGTCAATTTCAAGGGGAAGCACCCGCCAGTTCAAGCGGCAATCCACAATAGCGCTACAAGGGTGAGTCGCCTCAAACTCGGCAATCGCCTCCTGAACCTGTCGCACCTGCTCGTCACCGTGCGCAAAGGTCAAAACAGTAGGGCCAGCGCCAGAAATCACCGCAGCAAAACCCTGACTGCGCAGGTACGCAACCAGCACAGCGGACGGCTCCATCGCGGTCACGCGGTACCCCTGATGCAGGTAATCCACGGTCGCATCCATCAGGTACTCGGGAGCATCAGAGAGAGTGCGCACCAGCAACGCCGCACGAGCGGAGTTCGCCACCGCCTCAACGTGGGGCATCTCCTCAGGAATCAGCGAACGAGCAAGCTTCGTCGACACCTCATAATCGGGCACAGCCACCACAGGGTGAACATCAGGATGCACCGGAATAATCAAGGTCTTCCAGTTGCCCATCTCACCCCAGGACACCGACAGGTTGCCGTAAATCGCCGGAGCCACGTTATCCGGATGGCCCTCCATATCGGAGGCGACCTGTAGCATCTGCTCACGGCTCAGACGGTGCTCCTCCGGCAGCAGACCGCTCGCCGCAGCCACACCCGCAACAATAGCCGACGCCGAAGAACCCATACCGCGAGAATGCGGAATCTTGTTATCAGCAATCAGCTTCACCGGGGGCAGCTCATCCAAACCAGCCGCCGCGAAACCAGCCTTCATCGCCTGCAAAACCAGGTGGCTCTCGTCGCGAGGAACATCCGCGCTACCCTCACCGCTGAGCTCAAACTCCAGGCCGGACTCAATACGCTCAACAACCAGCTCATCATAGAAGCCAAGACCCAAACCCATGCTGTCATAGCCGGGACCCAGGTTAGCGCTCGTAGCGGGAACGCGAACCTTAACGGACGCGCCCACCGGAATATCAGAAATATGCAGGGAAGACATGAGAAGAACCTCGCGATCGGTGACGTAATGAGTGAATAGGTGAAAGATACAAAAAGGGCTGTCATGCAGGTGCACCCCGCCCCGAAAAATCGGGACGGAGTGCACAACGTAGTATGAATAGGCTAGTGCAAATCGAGAATATCTGCCACAGCAACCACGTCGAAGGGAGCCTTAGTCGGCTCAACCTTCACGCCGTTCACAGCCTCAAGAGCCCACTGCGGGTCCTTCAGACCGTGACCGGTCACGGTGATGACAATGGTCTTACCCTCGGGAGCTTCACCGGCGCGGTGCTTCTTCAGCAGACCCGCAACACCGGCAGCCGAAGCCGGCTCCACGAAGACACCCTCGCGGGCAGACAGCCAGCGGTGCGCCTCCAGAATCTCCTCATCGGTGACAGCCTCAATCACGCCGCCAGACTCATCACGAGCAGCTTCAGCCTTCTCCCACGACGCGGGGTTACCGATACGGATCGCGGTCGCAATGGTCTCAGGAGCCTCAATCGGGTGACCAGCAACGATCGGTGCAGCACCAGCAGCCTGGAAGCCCCACATGATCGGACGCTTGGTCGCAACCGGCTCCAGCACCTTACCGTCACGGTTGGTGTAAGGCTCCGAGTACTCCTTGTAGCCCTTCCAGTACGCGGTGATGTTACCCGCGTTGCCAACCGGCAGCAGGTGGTAATCGGGAGCGTCACCCAGGGTATCAACAACCTCAAACGAACCGGTCTTCTGGCCCTCAATACGGTAAGGGTTGACCGAGTTCACCAGGAACACCGGGTAATTCTCGCTGAGCTTGCGAGCAATCTCCAGGCAGTTATCGAAGTTGCCGTCAATCTGAATGATGTCAGCACCGTGAGCGATAGCCTGAGACAGCTTACCCATAGAAATCTTGCCGTCCGGAACCAGCACTGCACAGCGCATACCAGCCTGCAGAGCGTACGCAGCAGCCGAAGCGGAAGTGTTGCCGGTCGAAGCACACACAACAGCCTTCGCGCCGTCACGCTTAGCAGCGGTCATCGCGCTGGTCATACCGCGGTCCTTGAACGAACCGGTCGGGTTCATACCCTCAAACTTCAGGTAAACGGTGTTACCGGTCTCAGCAGACAGTGCCGGCGCGTGAATCAGCGGGGTACCGCCCTCGCCCAGGGTCACAGCCTTCACATCGTCTGCGAAGGGCAGACGGTCACGGTACTCATTGATAACGCCCTGCCACACGTGTGCCATTGGCTTCTCCTTCAATCTTGGCGCCCCGCCCGCCGGACCTCCCATAGGTCGGGCGCGGTAGCGGGTACGCGGGTTAGTTAGTGAGCGATGCACCCGCAAGCGAACATCGCACGTTTAGTGAGCGGCGCGTGCCGCACATAGATAATGCTTTTGAGCCTTAATGCTTCTCGGACTCCACGCGGATGACCGAGTTCACCTCACGCACAGTGTCCAGAGCATCAATCACAGCAATCGCACGGCGCAGATCAGAATCCTTCGCCGAGTGAGTCACCATACGAATCTGAGCCGCGCCCTCCTTCGGGGTGGACTGACGCAGAGAATCAACAGAAATACCATGCTCGGCAAGGATACGGGTAATATTCGCCAGAACGCCCAGACGGTCCTCCACCAGAACACCCACCGAGTAGCGAGAAATCACGTTGTCCAGGCTAGTTGCGTGCAACTGAGCGTGAGAAGTCTCCGGAACACCGGGACCGCCCAGCACCAGGCGACGAGCCAAAGACACAAAGTCACCCAGAACAGCCGAAGCAGTCGGAGCGCCACCCGCACCGGGACCGTAGAACATCAGCTCGCCAGCGTTCTCCGCCTCAACGAACACAGCGTTGAACGCACCGTGCACACCAGCCAGCGGGTGCTGACGCGGAATCAGGGTCGGGTTCACGCGAATGTTCGCGCCGTCCGCACCCTCGCGCTCACAAATGGCCAGCAGCTTGATGACGTAACCATCAGCATCCGCAGCCGCAACATCATCAGCGGTGATGGAGGTAATGCCTTCAGTGTGCACATCATCGATGGTGAAGTCAGAGTGGAACGCCAGCGAAGCAACAATCGCAGCCTTCGACGCGGCATCGTGGCCCTCAACGTCAGCGGTCGGGTCAGCCTCCGCGTAGCCGAGCTTCTGAGCCTCAGCCAGTGCGTCCGCGAAGGATGCGCCGGTGGTGTCCATCTGATCAAGAATGTAGTTGGTGGTGCCGTTCATGATGCCCAGAACGCGGGTCACACGGTCACCAGCCAGGGAGTCACGCAGGGGGCGCAGAATCGGGATAGCACCCGCAACAGCAGCCTCGTAAGAGAGCTGAGCACCGGACTCATCAGCGGCAGCCTGCAGCTCCACACCGTGCTTAGCCAGCAGCGCCTTGTTGCCGGAGACCACGGACTTGCCCGCCTTCAGGGCACGCAGAATGCGGGTGCGAGCCGGCTCAATACCGCCGGTCAGCTCGATGACCACATCCGCCGCATCAATCAGGGATTCAGCGTCGGTGGTGTACAGCGAGGGATCCGCATTCCAGTGGCGGGATGCATTAGTATCGCGCACAGCAATACCGATCAACTCCACGGGGGCGCCAATGCGCTTTTCAAGGACGGCGTTATCCTCGACCAGGATGCGAGCAGCCTGGGAACCGACATTACCGGCACCAAGCAGTGCTACTTTGATCTTTTCAGCCACGATAGTCTCTTTCTACGGTCTGTTCCGGGTTCGCCCCGGTATCTCTTCGGGCTACGGTGTGGATGCGGCGCAGAGCACGCACTCAACAACCACTTTATCAAGAGCCGGGGACGGCTCAGCAGCCTCAAGCTGCGACTTTTACTCTCTGAGATGAGGTATCCCTCACAGTGATGAGGTGAACCTTATCTTCTGTCATGTTGTGAACGCACAAAACCGTGAAGACCCCACCCGCAACCGCCACCTCACGGCGTCCATGGCAGAGACGGGAACTTCACGGTTTTTCATGATGTTCAGACAGTGTTCTTAGATATCCGAACCCATATCCAGCGCCAACATATCCTCCTCACGCTGACGACGAATCATCACGCGAGAAGGCTTACCCTCAGCAGTGGCAATCACCGGCGGGCGAGTCAAGAAGTTATAGTTCGAACCCAGCACATAGCAGTACGCGCCGGTCGCCGGAACCGCCAGAATATCGCCAGCCTGCAGGTCAGCGGGCAGGTAGCAGTAACGAACCACCACATCGCCAGACTCGCAGTGCTTACCCACCACGCGAGAGAGCACCTGCTCCCCCGCCGGGGCACGATTCGCCAGGGTCACCGAATAATCCGATTCGTACAGCACCGGGCGGGCGTTATCACTCATACCGCCGTCCACCGAAACGTAGCGGCGCACGCGAATCTCGCCGTTCTCATCCTCAATGCTCACGTTCTTAATGGTGCCCACCGTGTACAGGGTCGCACCCGAAGGACCGGAAATAGAACGGCCCGGCTCGAACGACATGTGCGGAATCGCCATGCCCAGGCGCTCGCAGGTTGCCGCGACGGAAGCGGCAATCGACTCAGTCACCTCGGTAATGGAGCGGGGGTGATCCGCCTCGGTGTAGCCGATGCCGTAGCCACCACCCAGGTCCAGCTCCGGCAGGGTCGCGCCCAGGTCACGGTTGAGGCGGTTCATGAACTCCAGGGCGGTAGTAGCCGCTTGCTCGAAGCCCTCAGCCTCAAAAATCTGCGAACCAATATGGCAGTGAATACCGCGGAAATCCAGAGAATCGGTCGCGTTCAAAATCGCGGCAGCCAGAGCCGCGTAAGAATCGGTAGATTCAACACCCCAGTGCTCCAGCTCCTCCTCATCCAAACCGGCGAGCGCGGCGGTGCCGGGCTGCAGGGACATGCCGAACTTCTGATCCTCGTGCGCGGTCGCAATGGACTCGTGGGTCGAGGCATGCACACCGGGGGTGATGCGAATCAGCACCGGAACCGGGGCGTAGGGTTCCTCGCCCTCAGCCACACGCTCGGCGGCAAGCTCGGCGTACACGCGCTCAATGAGCTTGAGCTCGTCCACCGAGTCAGCCACCACGCGGCCCAGGCCGTTGCGGATCGCGCGGGCAATCTCAGCCTCCGACTTGTTGTTACCGTGCAGGGCGATGTTCGCACCGGGCACCTGTGCGCGCAGAGCCAACGCCAGCTCACCACCGGAGGCGGTATCCAGGCACAGCCCCTCCTCGGTAGCCCAGCGCGCCACGGCGGTGGACAGGAACGACTTACCGGCGTAGTAGACGCTCACCTTCGCACCGTGCGCGGCGAAAGCCTGCTCAAAAGCGGTGCGGTAGGCGCGGGCGCGGGCGCGGAAGGTTGTCTCGGAGAAGACATACTGCGGGGTTTCGTGCTCAGCAACCAGGTCGCTGACGGTCACGCCGTCAATGCAGAGCTCGCCCTGCTCATTGCGGGTGAAGGAATCAGTCCAGATGGTGCGGGACAGGGCTTCGGGGTGCTCGGGGTAGGTGAGCCATTCGGGGGCGTAGAGGGCGCGGGCTTCGCTCATCGTGTCTCTTTCTTAGCTATCTTTGTGGGCATGCGTTCAACCCCCGCCCCGGTAGCACCGGGTCGGGGGTTGAAACGAGAGTATTACATGCGCTCGGGTGCGCTCACACCCAGCAGGTTCAGGCCGTTAGCCAGCACCTGCTGTGCCGCGTTGTTCAGCAGCAGGCGGGTACGGTGCAGGTCGGTGACCTCTTCATCCGCCTTGGGGGTGACGCGGGAGACACCGTACCAGCTGTGGTACGCCGAAGCGAGCTGCTCCAGGTAGCGGTTCACACGGTGCGGCTCGTAGAACTTCGCGGCATCACGCACAGCAGCGGGGAACTGGCCGAGTACAGCCAGCAGCTCGCCGTCAGCAGCCGAGTCGAGCAGGGAGGTGTCCACGCCGTCCTCAACCTTCACGCCAGCCTCCGCAGCGTTACGTGCCACAGCGGCGGTACGTGCGTGAGCGTACTGCACGTAGTAGACCGGGTTCTCGTTGCTCTTGGAAGTCAGCAGGCCCAGGTCAATATCGATGGGGGTGTCCACCGAGTAGCGGGTCAGCTCGTAGCGAGCCGCGTCAACGCCAACAGCCTCGACCAGGTCCTCGAGGGTGACCACGGTGCCGGCACGCTTGGACATGCGGACGGGCTTGCCGTCCTTGACCAGGTTCACCAGCTGACCAATCATGACCTCAATCTGGTCGGCGCGGTAGCCAAGAATCTGGGCGATAGCCTTCAGACGGCCCACGTAGCCGTTGTGGTCAGCGCCGAGCATGTAGATTGCCACATCGGCGGGGTTTACTGCACGGGTCATCTTGTCCTGGTAGTAGGCGATATCGCCCGCCACGTAGGCGTGGTTACCGTCAGACTTAATGACCACGCGATCCTTGTCGTCGCCGTAGTCGGTGGTGCGCATCCACCATGCACCGTCAGCCTCGAAGAGCTGGCCGTTCTCGCGCATGGTCTCAAGCAGGGCGTCCACCTTGCCGCCTTCGAACACGGAGTTCTCGTGGAAGAACACGTCAAAGTGAGTACCGAATGCCGCCAGGGACTCCTTGATCTGATCGAACATCAGGTGAGTACCGATTTCGCGGAAAATCTCTTCGGGGTTCTCAGCCTCAAGCGCGTCGGGGCGCTGAGCCAGAATCTGGTCCTTAATGTCAACAATGTACGCGCCAGCGTAGCCGTCCTCGGGGGTCTCCTCACCGCGAGCAGCGGCAATCAGGGACCGCACGAAACGGTCAATCTGGGTACCGTGGTCGTTGAAGTAGTATTCACGCACGACGTTAGCGCCCTCAGCCTCAAGGACGCGGGCGAGCGCATCACCGACGGCAGCCCAGCGGGTACCGCCCAGGTGGATGGGGCCGGTGGGGTTCGCGGAGACGAACTCAAGGTTAATGGTCTTACCGGCGAACTTGTCGCTGCGGCCGTATGCTTCGCCAGCCTCAACGATGGTGGCGGCAAGCTCACCAGCAGCTGCAGCGTCCAGGGTGATGTTCAGGAAGCCGGGACCAGCAATATCTACGGATGCGACACCGGGGATGGCGCCAATCTTCTCTGCCAGAAGAGCTGCTGCCTCACGCGGGTTCTTGCCCACCTTCTTGGCGAGCTGCAGAGCGACGTTGGTTGCCCAGTCGCCGTGTTCGCGGGACTTGGGGCGCTCTACTCGGACGGCGGGCAGTTCAGCGCCCTCCACGAGGGTCAGCTGGCCGGAGGAAATGGTTTCTTCAAGGGCAAGCGCAATGGCTTCAGAGAGTTCTTCAGGAGTCATAACAAACTATTCTAGCAAGCCTTGGCAGGCGCCTGACCCTTTATCTAGTGCATATCTGATACCATAGGTGGGTTGCCTCTGTAGCTCAGCGGATTAGAGCACCAGTTTCCGGTACTGGGGGTCGAAGGTTCGAATCCTTTCAGGGGCACGATGTTCTTATTCGAGAGGGAACACGGGAGCCGATATCCGAGGCGTATTGTTCGGGTATCGGCTCCTTTTTATTTAACAACTCAACTTTATTGAGCCGCTCACCCTGTTGTGCATAAAGCCTGCGCCGGGTGACCGTTCCCGCCAGCTCCCTCTTCAACCTCAAACTTCAACCTCAGAGGGTGGACACTACCCGCCTGCCTGTTGTGGCAACGCTAACAGCCTTGAGAGAATGGGAAAACGCGCACACCCGTCACATCAGCACGGCTTCAAGCCACAACAGCGGAGGTAACCCGATGACCACCATGCGCCAGATTCAGCTCACCGAATGGGGCGACGAAAGCGTTCTGCACGAAGCAAACGTGCCTATCCCCTCGCCGGTGCGCGGTCACGTGCTCATCAAGACGGTTGCCGCCGGTATCAACCCGATTGATGTGACCACTCGCAAAGGTCTGGGTCCCGCCGCTCAGCTGGCAGATCCGTCGTACAAGCCCTTCGTGCCCGGCTGGGATGTTGCCGGCACCGTGGTTGCTACCGCCGGCGACTACACGGGTTTTAAGGTGGGCGACGGCGTATTTGGTCTTGTTGCTTTCCCCTCCCCCGCCGGTGCGTACGCCGAGTATGTTCTCGCCCCGGCGCATCAGCTGGTGAAGGTGCCCGCCGATGTTCCCTGCGCTCAATTGGGCGGCGCTCCCCTGGCGGCGCTGACCGCATACCAGGCGCTCTTCGAAGTGGCGCGGTTGAAGGAAGGCGAGCGCGTGCTTATTCACGCCGGTGCCGGAGGCGTCGGCCACCTCGCCGTTCAGTTGGCGGCGCAGGCTGGCGCTCAGGTTTTTGCGACCGCCTCCGCGGCGAACTACGAGTTTGTGCGCTCTCTGGGTGCCCAGCCTATTGATTACCGTACCGAGGATTTCCGCGCTGTACTGGGCCAGACCATGGATGTGGTGCTCAATTCCACCGGCCAGCAGACCTTCCTCGATTCGCTGGAGGTGCTGGTTCCCGGCGGCCGCATTGTCACGCTGACCAGCCCCGACCCGCTGGACGTTGCGCGTGAGCGCGGCTTCGAGGCGCAGTGGCTGACGGTTCACCCGGACCGCACGCAGATGCAGGAGATTGCCCGCCTCATGTCCTTAGGCCTGTTGAAGGTGCATGTGGATCAGGTGCTTGATTTTTCGCAGGCTGCGCAGGCTCACGCCCTGGTGGCGACGGGTCGCACCCGCGGCAAGATCGTACTGGTTCCCTAACGCGGCGCTGATTCATGCAGACTTCTGAGAGCGCGCCGAATGTAGAGGGTGCACTGACCACTGAGGGCACGCCGAATGTAGAGGGTGCACTGACCACTGAGGGCGCGCCGAAGGTTGAGGGCACCGAGTACTGCTCCGGTTTTTACCGCGAGGCGGGCTTTTACGATGCCCACTCACTACCCGACTACGGCGCGCAGTCACCGGTAACTCGCGAGGCGTTCGCCTACGATTTCTTCCCCGCCGCTGCCGATTCTTCAACTGCCGAAGCTTCAACTGTCGAGGCTTCTTCCCCCGCGCCGCTGCTGGTGTGGGTTCACGGTGGCGCCTGGCGCTTCGGCACCAACCAGGCCCTACGCGACATCATCCTGCGCACCCCTGGCGGGGAGCAGCCCAATACGCAGGCGCTCATGCGCGCCGCTTTTCAGCAGGCAGGTTGGGCGGTCGCATCCATCAACTACCGGTATTCACATCAGGCACTCTTCCCGGGTGCCCTGCACGATGTGAAGGAGGCCGTGCGTTTCTTCCGCGCCAACGCGCACGAATTCGGTATTGATCCGCAGCGCATCGCGGTAGCGGGCGGAAGCGCCGGCGGGCACCTGAGCATGATGGTTGCGCATACGGGAGATTCCGTCGCCGGTGACGGTAGCGGTGGGGATCCTGCGAGCGCACCCGAGCACGACGAATACTTTGAAGGCAGGGCGGCGAGCGCCTACCCGTCCCATAGTTCGCAGGTGGCGGCGGCGGTTTCGTTTTACGGGGTCAGCGATTTGAGGACCATCTTCACCGACCGTCCCCTGGCTGGCTATGCTCTCGACCACCCCGAGGATGACGGCGCCGAATGGCGGCTGTTGGGAAGTACCCACCCGGTACCCTCAGATCTGTCGGCTATCGACGCTTCCAAGGGTGAGCGGGCGGTTCCGGGTATCTGCATCGAGCGCGCCCAAAAGAACTGGGAGCGTGCGCATCCTATTGATGCGGTACGCCCCCAGAAACGAGTGAATAAGGTCGAAAGTGCCTCTGCACCGGGTGCGAGCGGCGGTGCCACTCCCCTCATGCTCGTGCACGGTATTAGTGATTCGTGTGTGCCGTACCAGCAATCGGTGCGGGTGTATCAGGCGCTGCGCACGCGGCAGGTGCCTACCGATTTGGTGCTGGTTCCGGATGCCGAACACGGGGATTCGCGCTGTTTTAGCCCCGATATTGTTCAGCAGATGCTGTTATTTCTCAACCGCGCTGTTCGGTTCAACCGTAGCGTGTAGCTCAACCGCAGCGTGTAGCCCGAGCAGTTCGACAGGTTAGCGAACGCGGCGGTTCACGTATTCGTGCTCAAGGCGGTAGCGTTCGAGGTCATCAAAAGCAACGCGACGGTGCGTGTTAATGCGCTCGAACGGAATATCTCCGCGCTCCAGCAGGCGAACAACGGTCGGGCGGGATACGCCCAGGTAATCTGCCGCCTCCTGCGTGGTCATGAGGCGGTCCTGGCGTACCACGCAGACATCCTTGCGGTCGGCGAATGCGCGCGCTACGGAGGTGAGGGGCCCGTACATTTCGGGAGAAATCTGTACGCGCTCGCCGTCGCCGGTGACCAGGTAGAGGGTTTCTTCGGCGCTGAGGCGGTCGAAGTGGGTGCGCAGACTCGCGTGAACGAGGGCTTGGAAGAGCTCTTCGCAGCGGTGGTGAATTTCTTCGTGCTGTCCGTCTTCGCAGCAATCCAACACTGCAACACGTGTTGCCGGGTACGTCTTTGGTGATGGCATAGTCACTCCTTCGTTACTGTGTTATTCACCACTGTAGCAGTTGAACGAAACTATCGAAAGAAAGTTAAGAAGCGCAGTTAATTCGCATCTACGGTGCATAAAATTCAAATGAATAATTATTAATTCTATAGATAGCATTTGATGTCATTTATTGTACATTAACTGCTCTCCTGGTGTCAGTATTCCACCACCACCCACCCCGGGGTTCCCGCGAACAAACCCAAATATGACAAACAAAGCACACCCCAAGCCCACCGCGGGCAAGGCGAGTACACTGGATAGGATATGTCTGAGCAGAAATCCACGAAGAAACACGCAGATACTTCTAAGGCCCCCCGCACCGCCCCCACCATGGCGAGCATGGCCGCCGCAATCCACGCGGCAAAGGTACGATCCTCCGAAAAAGCCGCTGGCAAAACCGCAGATAAAACTACTGAGAACTACGCGGTAAAAAACGACGCCCCGAAAAAGGGTGCGCAGAAGAATAACGCAGACCGCAAGAGCTCCTCCCGCGGCGCATCCGAACGCAACTCCAACGCCTCCCGCTCCAACCGACGCGGAGTCGCCAACAACCGCGCCCGCAAGCAGGGCAACCAGCAGGGCGGCACCAACGGTAACCGCCAGGGCAACCAGCAGAACCACCCGGCACCGCGTCGCTACGAGCCGTTCATCCCCGAGGTCATCACCTACCCCGAAGAGCTGCCCGTCAGCGAACGCCGCGAAGACATCATGAACGCGATCCGCGACAACCAGGTCGTCATCATCGCGGGTGAAACCGGCTCCGGTAAAACCACCCAGATCCCCAAAATGTGCCTCGACCTAGGCCTGGGCGCTAAGGGTCTCATCGGCCACACCCAGCCGCGCCGCCTCGCCGCACGCTCCGTCGCCGAACGCATCGCCGAAGAACTCGGTCAGAAAATCGGTGAAACCGTCGGCTACCAGGTGCGATTCACCTCCGAAGTGGGCGAACACAGCGCTATCAAGCTCATGACCGACGGCATTCTGCTCGCCGAAATTCAGAACGACAAGCTGCTACGCCGCTACTCCACCCTCATTATCGACGAGGCGCACGAACGCAGCCTGAACATTGACTTCATCCTCGGCTACCTCAAGCGCATCCTGCCGCAGCGCCCGGATCTGAAGGTCATCATCACCTCCGCGACCATCGACCCGGAGCGTTTCGCACGCCACTTCTCCCCCAGCTACGTGCCGGGCAAGGGCATCGTCGACGAAAACCTCAGCGCCGAAGAACGCGAAATCGCCGAAGCGATCCTGCCCGACGACGCGCCGCCCATCATTGAGGTGTCCGGCCGAACCTACCCCGTGGAAATCCGCTACCGCCCGCTCGACGAGGAAGACTACCTCAGCGACGACGAAATCGAAGACGACCACGACCCCACCGACGGCATCCTCGACGCCATCAAGGAACTCTCCAAGGAAGCGCCCGGCGACATCCTCATCTTCTTCTCCGGCGAACGCGAAATCCGCGACGCCAAGGACGCCATCGAGGCAATGGTTCTCAAGTCGCCGCGCCTGAACTACGAAGTGCTGCCCCTGTACGCGCGCCTCTCGCTCGCCGAACAGCACCGCGTATTCTCCCCCGGATCCCGCCCGCGCATCGTGCTTGCCACGAACGTTGCCGAAACCTCGCTGACCGTGCCCGGCATCAAGTACGTCATCGACACCGGCACCGCCCGCATCTCGCGCTACTCCGCGCGCACCAAGGTTCAGCGTCTGCCCATCGAGCGTATCTCGCAGGCAAGCGCCAACCAGCGCTCCGGTCGATGCGGCCGCGTCAGCGACGGCATCGCCATCCGCCTCTACTCCGAGGAAGACTTCAACTCACGCCCCGAGTTCACCGACCCCGAAATTCTGCGCACCAACCTCGCAGCCGTCATCCTACAGATGATCGCAATCGGCGTGGTCCGCGAGCCCGGCGACATCTCCCGCTTCCCGTTCGTGCAGCCGCCCGCATCTCGCGCCATCAACGACGGCGTGAACCTGCTCCGCGAGCTTGGCGCGCTCACCGAACGCCCCCGCCAGCCCCGCAAGGGCCGCGGCAATAGCGCAACCCTCACCGCCATCGGCCGAGCCATGGCGGCATTCCCCGTGGACCCGCGCCTCGCCCGCATGATCATTGAAGGCGGCCGCCGCAACTGCGCCAAGGAAATGATGGTGCTCGCCGCCGCCCTGACCATCCAGGACCCGCGCGAACGCCCCGCCGACGTGCGCGCAGAAGCCGACGCGATGCACGCCCGCTTCGTCGACGACACCTCCGATTTCTCCTCCTTCCTGCTGCTCTGGGACTACATCAACGAGCAGCAGGCGGCGCTGTCCTCCTCGCAGCTACGCAAAATGTGCCACCGCGAATACATCAACTACCTGCGCATCCGCGAATGGCAGGACCTCTTCGCCCAGCTACGCGAAATGGGACGCACCGCCAACATTCACGCCAGCGGCGGCAGGGACATCAACGCCTCCGCCCACGAAATCGACATCCACAAGAGCCTGCTCTCCGGCCTGCTCTCGCACGTAGGCGTCAAGGAAGAACGCGAAAAGGACTCCAAGGGACGCAACCGCGGACCCCGCGAATACCTCGGCGCACGCGGCACCAAGTTCGCAATCTTCCCCGGCTCTGGACTGTTCAAAAAGAGCCCCGACTGGGTGCTCTCCGCCGAACTCGTCGAAACCTCCCGCCTGTGGGCGCGCACCAACGCCTCCATCGACCCGCAGTGGATCGAAGAAATCGGCAAGCACCTCATCAGCGTGCAATACTCCGAACCGCACTGGTCGCTCAGCTCCGGTGCGGCAGTCGCCTACGCCAAGGGCACCCTCTTCGGCCTGACCATCTACGCCGACCGCCCCGTGCAGTACGCCCGCGTAGACGCCGCCGCAGCCCGCGAACTGTTCATCCAGTCCGCCCTCGTCGAAGGCCAATGGCACACCCAGCACAAGTTCTACCTGCGCAACCAGCGCGCCCTCGCCGAGGTTGAAGAGCTTGAGGCACGCCTGCGCCGCCGCGACCTGCGCGTGGACGACTCCGTGCTCTTCGCCTTCTACGACGCACGCATCCCCGCCCACGTGACCGACGTGCGCGCCTTCGACAAGTGGTGGAAGCAGGCACGTCTCGAAGACGACAACTACCTGGACTTCAACCCCGAAAAGCTCATCAATGAGGAAGCCGCCGACTACGACGACTCGCAGTTCCCCCGCCAGTGGGTGCAGCGCACCGACAGCGGCGAACTGACCCTCGACCTGCGCTACGAATACGCCCCCACCGCCGGCGTGGGAGGCGCACGCACCGACGCCGCCAAGCGCGACGGCGTAGCAGTCCAGGTACCCATCCTGTTCCTCAACCAGCTGAACCCCGAACCGTTCCGCTGGCAGATTCCCGGCCTGCGCCACGAACTCGTCACCGCGCTCATCAAGTCCCTCCCTAAGGCGATTCGCCGCAACTTCGTGCCCGCACCCGACGTGGCACGCGCCGCCTGCGCCGCCCTCGAGGAGGACTACTCCCCCGCCACCGACGAGCTCATCCCCTCCCTGGCACTCGTACTACGCCGCCTGCGCGGCGTGGTCGTCGAGCCCGAAGCCTTCAACTGGGACGCCGTGCCCGAACACCTGAAAATGGGATTCCAGGTACGCAACGCACGCAACAAGATCCTGGGCGAAGGCAAGGACCTGCGCGCCCTACAGCAGCAGCTACACAAGGAGATTCGTGGCGCCCTCGCCGACTCCCTTGGCGCATCCGACGACACCATGGCAAAAATGGTGGCACTCGCGCAGGGTAGCTCGGATGGCTCGGGTAACTCGGGCAGCTCCGCGGCTTCTGCCAAGAAGGGCGCGAAGAAGGCTCAGAGCGGCACCACCCAGGTAGCCGATGCGCACGGTTCGCAGGTACGCGAAATCAGCGGCCTCACCGAATTCCCCGCCGATCTCTTCCCCAACGGAGAAATCCCCCGCAAGGTACAGCGCATCATCGCCACCCAGGCAGTCAACGGCTACCCCGCCCTCGTCGACGAAGAAACCAGCGTAGGCCTGCGCATCTTCCCCACCGAAGCCGAACAGCTCCACGCACAGCGCCGCGGCATCATCCGCCTGCTCCAGCTGCAGGTGCCCTCGCCCGTACGCTACGTGAGCGAACACCTCTCCCACAAGGAGAAAATCGTCTTCACGCAGAACCCGCACGGCTCCATCGACGAACTCATCCGCGACTGCACCGTCGCGGCGCTCGACCACCTCGTGCCGCACACGCCCATCTTCACGCACGCCGAATACAGCGAACTCTACGAGCACGTGCGCGCCGAACTCATCGAGACGGTCTTCGACGTCACCAAGCTCGTCGCCGAAATCCTCTCCGAAGCCACCGCGCTGAAGAAGGCTATCAAGAAGGCAACCTCGCTGACGACCATGCACGCCGTCTCCGACGTGAAGGCACAGATGGAGAACCTGGTCTACCCCGGGTTCGTGGCGCAGACCGGCTACGACCAGCTGGTTCACCTGCCGCGTTACCTGAAGGCCGCCCAGGTGCGCCTGACGAAGCTCGGCCCGAACCTACACCGCGACAACCAGCTCATGCTCACGGTGCAGGATCTTGAGGATTCCTACGATAACGCGGTCAAGTCGCTGCCGGCCGGCACCATCGTGCCGGATGCGCTCCGCCGCGTGAACTGGATGATTGAGGAGCTACGCGTCAGCTTCTTCGCCCAGGAGCTCGGTACCGCCTACACGGTGTCTGAGAAACGCATTGCGAAGGCTCAGCGTGAGGCGCTGGACGCCATCAAGCGCTAGCTTGTGAGATTACGTCTTGTGCGGATGGCGGTGTTCGTCCTCGCTCCTACTCAGGTGTAGGTGCGCCGCATGTTTCCTCCGCGCCTACGCAGGGGCACCCGTCACCCGGACGCTCCGTCCTCTCCTTGCTTCGCTGTGGAGAGCGTCCGGGGTGACACCCTGAGGGCGCTTCCGGAAAACACGGCTGCACCTGCAGCACAAGCAAAGAGCCCCCACACGAGGTAATCGTGTGGGGGCTCTTTGCCGTTCACAGCGCAAGCTAAGCCGGGAACCTAGCGCGGAAAGGCGGTGTCGTCCGTAGCGACATCAGGGTGCCCGAGCTCTGCGAGGGCGGGTGCCCCTGTAGGAGCGAGGACGAACACCGCCTCTCAGCGGGAGAAGCGTTTAGGCAGCCGCCTCGCAGAAAGTTACCGTCACCGAACCGTTACCGCGCTCGCGCATCCACTGCGGCGCGTTCTCAGCCGAAACGATGGAGCCATCAGTCACGGACGGTGCAATGTACGAGCCGCCCGCGCCACCGGCGCCGCCCTGCATCGTGTAGCCGATGCCCTGACGCACGCCGGTCGGGCTGTTCAGCCACTTCTGGGTCAGCACAATCGAGGAGACAGACTGTGCCGCACCGGAACCGCCACCACCGTAGCCTGCGCCGCCACCGCCGGACACCACGGACTGGTAGCCGTTGAAGTTCTGCGCGTACGCGCCCTCGTCGTTGTAGACGTCCAGGTCCCAGCTGCGGTCCTCGTAGGTGCCCTTCTCGTGCACGCTGGCGGGGTTCTCATCCAGCTGGTAGGAGTACGCGCCCGCACCATCGCCGCCGTTGCCCGCGAAGCCACTCGTGCCCGCGTTACCGGCAACAAACTGGCTGAACAGCACCTGGTTGTTGGTGGTTTCAAAGCCAATGATGGGGCCGCTTGCCGGCAGGGTGCCCGCCGCGCCACCGGCACCGCCAACGCCCGCTGCGCCACCGAAACCGGAGTTATAAGTCAGGACTTTAGAGCGTTCAGCGTTGTAGACTTCGTAGCCGGAGGTGCCGTTGGAACCTGCCGCCGCGGAGGCGCTACCCGCCGCGTCGAACTGCGGGGATGCGTCCGAGCCGAGGGGCGCCACACCGGCGTCGATCTGACCGTTGAAGTTGGAGTACCAGGGGTCTGCGTAGGACACGCCGGAGGTGGTCATGCCCGCGCCGCCACCGCCGCCTGCTACAGCTACGACGACGCCGTCGATGAGCAGTGCGGAGGAGCCGCCGCCGGATGCAGCGTACGCCTGGGTCTTGGAGTTTGCCGGGTCCGCGTACTTGGCGTCGACCTGCGCGGTGATGGTGGCGGGGATGGTGTAGGCGGGTACGGAGCCGCCGTTGCCGTATCCTTCACCACCTGCGGTGGGGGTGAGGGAGCCGTCACCGATACCGCCTGCCGCGGCGATAATCTGCACGGTGGAGCCGGGGGTGACGGGGACGATGCCGCTGACCTTCGCGCCGGAGCCGGCGGGGGTCATACGATTGTTGGTGCCGCCCGCGCCGCCGACCAGTTCAAAGTGGAGCTTGTGGACATTGTCGGGCACTGCGAAGGTCTGCACGGTCTTGGTGCCTTCTTCGGTGCCGGAGATGTTGTACGCCGGGTGTGCGGCGAGGGTGCAGTCGTTGGTTGCGGCGACGGATGCCGCGTAGGAGGGGATGGTTGCGGAGGCGGCGACGACGGGTGCCGCCCAGGCTGCACCGGCGACGAGCTTGCGGCGGGTCAGAGATGTAGACATGGTATGCCCTTTATTCGGGTGGGGTGATGTGTTTGTGGCGCGGATGCGGGAGCCTGCAGGCCTGCGCCCGGACGCCGAGGAAAAGCATACCTTGAACCTCAGCTTTAACATAAATCCCTGGCTAGCCCACTGTGCGGGAGCTTTAGGACACCTCGCGCCGCTCCCTTCCTTCGCTCCTGCAGGGGAACCCGCCACGCCCGGACGCTCCGCCTCTCCATGCTTCGCTGCGGAGAGCGCCCGGGCGGGCACCCTGATGCCGCTTTCGGAAGGTGCGGCTTTATGCGAGCCGCAGGTTCCGTCCGCGTACGCAACGCCAGCAGATGGTCTGCAGGTTCTCGGGCTCGTTGTTGCCGCCTTCGGATAGCGGAATCTTGTGGACGACCTCTAGGATGAGGATTCGTTCACGCATGATGGAGTTGCCGCATCCGGGGTTTTGGCAGGTGTAGTTGTCGCGTTCTTTGATGCGTTGGCGCAGCTGGGCGGTCATGAGGGTGCGTTCGCCGCCTTCGGGCCATGCCCAGCGTATTTTGCGTTCGAGGGTTTCGGAGAGCGCGTCAAGGGTTGGGGTGTCGAGGGTGACGGTGACGGCACGATTTTCTTTGCCATTGGGTGAGGTGTATTCGAACCGGTAGACGGGGTAGGGCACGGTCAGCCCTACGTGGCAGACGTTGAGTTTGTTCCAGAACTCGCCGGCGTAGTGCTTGGTGATGAAGTGGGGCGGGTTGATGTGTGCGATCATGTCGTCTTCGCGGCGTCGCACGTTGTCGACGGCGGTTTCGAGGCGCGCGATATCGTCGGAGAGGCGTTGTACGTCTTTGAGGGTTTGCAGGTCGGCTTCGATGCGAAAGTATTTGGTGAGGCTGCCGATGGGGTCCCGCTCGGCTTCGAGAACAACCTGTTGGGAGGACTTGTAGACGTGCGGGTGGCGTTCTTCGGGTTTCTTCTGCAGCAGCGTCTTCCAGGTTTTGGGCTGCTGAACCTCGACGGTGGCGAGGTGGCTGTACATGCCGTTGGTGGAGGTGCCGAGTTCGTAGATTCCGTGGGCGTGGATGTCGTGTACGTAGCTGGCGATTTCGTTGTATTCGCTGGCGAGTGTGGCGGTGCGTTGCCGGTGCATCTGGAATTCGGGGGATGCGAAGTACCGGTTTTTGCGGATGGTCATGATGATACCCAGAATGAGCACGATGATGACAACGCCGAGGATGACGTACCAGAGGGAGAAGACGAAGCATACGGCGAAGAAGATGCCGAGCCCTTTGAGGAATTTCATGGGTGTTCCTTTGTGATACGGCGGTGTATCTGTGAGTGTAGATTTCCTCCATTAGGGTATCGGAGGTGGGTACTGTGTGCAAAGCATTTGGTCACGTTGGAGGTGTATAGGCTTCCGCGCCGCTCCCTTCCTGCGCTCCTGCAGGGGAACCCGCCACGCCCGGACGCTCCGCTCTTCCTTGCTTCGTTGCGGAGAGCGCCCGTGCGGGCACCCTGATGTCGCTTTCGGAAGGTGCGGCGCTAAGCCGCAATTTCAACCCACCTATTTGGCGGAGCCAGCAAAAGACTGAAAGAGCGACAGCCCCTCCCCCTCCAGTTCGTTATACCGGTATCGCGCACCCAAGCCCGCACCTACTGACCCGAGGTCGAGTGTTTTACCTACGAGGCGGAGGGATGGTGTCCTCCGTCGTGACATCGGGGACGCGGAGCGGGGCGAGCGTCACAAAACAGGCTTGGCAGAGCCAGCAAAAGGTTGAGAAGGCGACAGCCCCCTCCCCCTCCAGTTCGTTATGCCGGTATCGCGCACCCAAGCCCTGAACTTACGAATCTGAGGCTGAGTGTCTTACATAGGAAACAGAGGGATGGTGTCCTCCGTCGTGACATCAGGGTGCCCGAAGCGAAGCGAGGGCGGGTCCCCTGTAGGAACAAGGAGGGCACCATCCCTCCGCAAACCAAGAAAATGAAAACATAAACACAAAAGCCCTTAGCTCGAAAGCTAAGGGCTTTATCTGTGCGCGATACTGGGATCGAACCAGTGACCTCTTCCGTGTCAGGGAAGCGCGCTACCGCTGCGCCAATCGCGCTCACAAAACAGTTGTTTTGTTGCGAGGTGAGGACGGGATTCGAACCCGCGTACACGGCTTTGCAGGCCGCTGCCTAACCACTCGACCACCTCACCGCATACGCTCCACGAGGGAACGCGTTCGAACTCTTGGAGTCCTTACGAGCGGTTGACGAGACTTGAACTCGCGACATC